>NZ_CP050138.1 GCF_013344685.1 Sphingomonas sp. CL5.1 | reverse complement strand
CGATTATCTCCGGAAATCATGGGGGCCGGCGTCGTGAGCCGGTCGAGCCGGGCCTGCGCGTCGTGATAGGCGGCAAGCGCATCGACGTAGGTCTGGCGGGTTTGCGAAAGGGTGCGCTCGGCGTCGAGCAGCGCGATCTGGTCGAACTTGCCCTGCGTCCAACCGATCCGGGCGATGCGGGCGGCTTCCTGTGCCGCCGCCAGCCCTGGTCCGCCTGCCGCCCGCGCTGTCGCAGCGGCATTCGCCACTTCAGTTTGCGCACTGGCAATCTGTTGACGGGTATCGATCACGGCAAGGTTGCGCAGCGCGATTGCTTGCGTCTGCTCCGATCGCGACTGCGCCACGAACGCACTGCCGTTGTTGAAGAACGGGATCGGTATCGAGATACCGATCACTGCTGCCGTGTCGTTGGTCGCTTCCAATCGGCGAGCGGAGGTGGTGACGGTCAGATCGGGCACCCGCAGCGATCTCGCAACGCGGACCTGCGCGTCGGCGGTGCGAACATCGGATTCCGCAGCAGCCATCGCCAGCGTCCCCTCGACCTCGATCGGCCGTGGCGGTCCGTAGCCATCGATTCGCTCGAACCATGCGCGATCAAGCGGGCCCGTCACCTGCACCGCAAGCAATGTCTCAAGATTGGCACGCGCCGCCTGTGCCTGACGGGCGGCACTGTCGGCCGCGACTTGCGCATTGATGCGCAGCACGTCTGCCCGTTGTTGCTCGATCGGGCCGACGTCGCCGGCCTTGACGCGCTCGCTAGAGACGCGGAACGCGTTGTTGGCGATCCCAGCCTGCTCGCTTAGTACCTCTGCCCGACGCTCGGCAGCAGCCGCTTCGATGTAAAGCTGCGTAATCCGCAAGCGGAGATCCGCTCTCGCGATTTCAGCCTGGACCTGCGCGCGAGTGAGGCGTGCGGTTGCAAGCGCGACACGCGCCGGCCGCTTGCCACCCAGCTCTAGCGGGAGCGCCACACCGACCGTCGTTTCGGAGCTCCGCAGCCCCTTGTAGACGCCGGTGCCGCCGACATTCTCGACTTGTGCCTGAAACTCGGGGTTCGGGCGCAGGCCGGCAACGCGCCGTGCTGCTGTCGCGGCGCCGACGCCGGCCGTCGCCGCCGCGACCGATGGAAGCGGGGCTGGACCATTACCCTCAGGTCCCGATGCCGCGCCATTACGGGCGGCGGCCGACGGGGCTGATGGCATACCGCCCGCAGCAAGCGCATTCTCAAGCGAGAACGCGTCTGCCGCTTGTGACGAAGGGTTCGCCGCCGGAATGCCGGGCGGCAATGCTGTCTGCGCCCCTGCCGTACTGGCCAAGGTCGCCGCGACCATAACGGCCGCGATTGTACGATACATAGATGATGACTCCTGACGAACCGGATTCGCCCCGCGCGGCAATGGCCGGCGAGGTCAGCGGATCGTCAGGCTTGTGGGGGCCTAAGCGCCGGATCGGCAGTTGAGAGCGGCCGCATGGAATGACTTGCGAAAATGGGGGCAAGCCGAAGGTCGTGCGTGAGCGCGGCATTGGAGATCTTGACCGGCGCTGCGACATGATCACCGTGGCAGCCGCCGTGATGGTGAGGATACCCTTTGTCACCATCGGAGGGCACTTGATCGGCGTCGCCGGGCGCATGGCCTAGAGCAACTTCGTCCACGCCTATTTCCTGAGATGTAACGCTTACATCCGGCCGTTCCAGCACATGCGCCGTCGCCGTCGTCCCAAGGGAAAGGACGATCGCCAAATAAGCAAGGATGTTGAGCAAGCGTCGCACGGACAACCGACTAACAGGAAAGCCGACAACGGGATAGCCCCGACATCGCATAAAGAAATGAGATGTCATCGCATAAACTCGGGCGATCGGGCGGGTCTTGCGCGAAGGCGGATTGCGATGGAAAGCATCTATTTGCGCTCCAGCAACTGCAAGCTGCCAGAAGTCAGCGGAAGTTGTGCCGACGCATCCTCAGATGGTTTGGGATATAGCTCCGTCCGCGCCTGGATAATGATTTGAAGGCCACCCCAAATGCCGAGCCCTGCCATGATCAGGGCTACCGTCAGATCCGGCCAGGCCGTGCCCGTGCCGAGCACACCTGCGGCGGCAATCAATACTGCCAAATTACCGATGGCGTCGTTACGCGAGCAGATCCACACGGATCGCATGTTCGCGTCGCCGCTCCGATAGCGGTAGAGCATGAGCGCAACGCTGCCGTTTGCGACCAGTGCGATCACGCCGACGATACCCATCGTCCCAGCCTGCGGTATGCCCCCACCCAGCGCGGCAAGCAGCGTCGTGATCAAGACGTAGAGGCCGAAGGCAAGGATGGTGCCGCCTTTGAGCAATGCGGCACGCGACCGCCAGCCGAGCGCCATGCTCGCGACCCCGAGGCTGATCGCATAATTTGCGGAGTCACCTAAAAAATCGAGCGCGTCTGCCTGGAGCGAACGCGACCCCGAGGCGATACCCGCGACGATCTCGCCGGCGAACATCGTCAGATTGATCGCAAGAGCGATCCACAGCACGCGGCGCCAACGCGGATCGGGCGCCGCCGGCGCATCCGACTGGCAGCTGCTACAGACCATGATTATCCACGCGCGCAAGCATCATGAGCAGCCTTATGCACCCTCTAGCTACTAGAGGGTCAAGACGAATATCGCTCCCTGCTCCGATCTTCATCAGGTGGTTGCCACGACGGCACGGCGCCGGTTGAGAATGAACCCGCCCGCCACCGCGACGAGCATCAGCAACTGGGCGCCCATCGACTGCACGGTCGGGAAGATGCCGAGCACCGAGACGCGAATTCCGCCGCCAAGCGGCGCAATGTCGACTATGCCGGCTTCCTGCAGCGCGGCCACACCCTTGCCGGCGAGTACGATGGTGAGGAGCGCCATCAGCCACGCGCTATAGGCGAAGAACTTCGCGATCGGCAGGTCGCGGCTGTAGCGCAGCATCGCCCAGGCAATGAGGCCGAGCAGCAGGACCGCCGAGCCGGCGCCAGCCAGCATGATACCGCCATTGCCCTGGGTCCAGAGCGCAGCATAAAACAGGATGGTCTCGAACACCTCGCGATAGACGACGATGAAGGCCAGGCCGAAGAGGAACCAAGCCGATTGCCGTGACAGCGCGCGCGACATCTTTTCGCGGATGTAGCGCTGCCATTGGTCCGCCTGCGCCTTGCCGTGCATCCATATCCCCACGGAGAGCAGGACGACGGCCGCGAACAGCGATCCGAACCCTTCGGTGAGCTCCCGGCTCGCGCCGCTGATCCCGATCGCATAGGTTGCAACCGCCCAGGTCAGGCCGCCCGCCGCCAGCGCGCCGATCCAGCCGCCATGGACATAGGGCAGCACCTCGGGTCGCTCGGCCTTGCGCAGGAAGGCGATCATCGCAACGACGATCAGCAGGGCTTCGAGCCCCTCGCGCAGCAGGATGGTGAAGGCGCCCAGAAAGGTCGATGCGCTGCTCGCCGCGTCCGGGGACAAGGCCGCATCGGCGTCATCGAACAAGCCATCGAGCACCTGGATACGGGTCGCTATCTCGTCAGCGGGCCGACCTTGCTGAAGCGAGGCGCGGAATTCGCCCATGGCGCTTTCGATATGACCCATGAGCGTTGCGTCGCGCGCGGTCAGCATCGGCTCGAGCGGCTCGAACCCGTCGAGATAGGCCGACAGCGCTAATTCCTGCGCCGCATGGCGATTGCCCGCGCGATAAGCCGCGAGGCTCTGCGCCAGCTTGCCCCGTGCCACATCGAGCGAGCCCGGTGCCTGCTGAACCACGGCTTCAGGGTGGCGGCGCAGATAGGCGATGATCGCATCGGCCTGCTCGGGCCCCATGCTCTTGGCGAGCGTATCCGGGGTCAGCCCGGCCAGTGCCGTCAGATCGGGAATCCGTTGGCGAAGGCTGGGATCGGCTTTCCATAGCCGTTCGCCTTCCTTAGCGGCCGCATCGGAAAAGGCGAAATTCCCCGCGTAGAAGGCAAGCGCCCAGCGGTCGTCTGTGGGCAGCGACGAAAAGCTCTGCATCGCTGTGCCGTCGATACCCTGGTCGATCACTTGATAGAGCGCGAAGGGGCTGCGCTGGCGAGCGCGGGCGACGTCGGTGAACGCGATAGGCGGGATGGCGAGCTTGGCGGCGTTCGGGCCGCGACCATCGCCGGCCGCACCGTGGCAACTCGCGCAATTCTGGGCGAAGAGCGTCGCACCACGGGTGAAATCGGGTGCCCTGGCCGGAGCAAGCGGGACCGGATAGGCTTTGAGCAGATCGGCGGCGAGACCATGGGCAAGATCGGCAACCTGGCTCGGCGAGCCCTTGGCGGCAACGACCGCCTGAAGCCGTGTCGCACCCTCGATGAGCCTCACGCGTTCGGGCGTTGGCGGCAACACCGCGAGGCGCGCGGAGACCGACGCCGCGAACTCGGTCATTTCGGCATATTCGGAGGCACTCTTGATCCTGCCACCGGAGACCGCGCCACCATAGTCGACCGACATATAGTCCAGAAGCCGCCATGCGGTCTGGACATCGGCCGTTTCGGCATGGGCCATAGCGCTGGCACCCAGTGTACAGGCCACGGCACCAAGCACCGCCATCATGCGGAGCACCCATCGGCGGACTGAAGGCGCTTGCACGCGAATCGGCAAAAGGCGGAGGCGGGTCGGGGACGTAAACATCCGCCTCCTTTAGACCCTCTAGCAGCTAGAGGGTCAAGCAGTTTTGCGACTCGTTTGCATTAACTCGTGCGTGCGGAGGGCATTATCGGACACCATCTCCCCTAACTGAATGCTGTGGAATCCGGCGCTAACGTCTCGATGATGCGGCACTCGGAAATTGTGCCCTGCCCGCACTGGACGATAACGCTGCTCAGTTCGGATCTGAGGGTATTCAGATCCCGAAGCTTTCGGTCGATCTCTGCGAGATGTTCGCGGGCGATCGTGTCGACTGCCTTGCACGAAATGTCTTTCTGGTCGGCGAGCTTGAGAAGCTCCTGGACCTGGTCGATCGAGAAACCCAGCGCGCGTGCCCGGCGGATGAAGCTGAGCCGTGCGAGATGCTGCGCGGAATAGGCCCGATAATTGCCCTTCGTCCGCCCCGGCGGGGCAAGCAAGCCCACGCTCTCATAGTAGCGAATTGTCTCGACCTTCGTCCCTGTCGCTTTCGCGAGCTTTCCAATGCTGAGTAGCTCGACGGACATATCGGTTGACCCTCTAGTGACTTCAGACTTTATAGAGGGTGTCATGTCGAAGAGTCGAGGTGACGATATGGTCGAGCATACCGACGCGCACGCTATCGCGATGGACCGCTGGTGGCGTTTCAAGGTTGACGGGCTCGACTGCCAGAATGAGGTTCGGCTTCTCAAGGAAGTCCTCGTCCCGCTTGTCGGGGACGAACAGCTGTTGTCATTCCAGCCGAAGCGCGGTCTCCTCGACGTCGATGTCGAGTCCGGCATCGAGGTGGAGGCGGTAATCGCGGCCGTCTCGACCACCGGGATGACAGCCGAATTGCAAACCGCAGATGCGTTCGCAGAGGATAAAGCAGATGCTGGCGGTTGCAGCGGCTGCTCGGGCGAACCGATGCCTGTCGAACAGATACGTCCTGACCGTCCGAATAGCGTCATCTTCAAGATCCACGGCATGGACTGCGGCGACGAAGTCGCGGTGCTCAAGCGCGAAGTCGGGCCGGTCGTCGGGTTGGAGAAGCTATCGTTCGATCTCATCAATGGCCGCATGTCGGTCGCGGGTGCTTCCGACGCTGTGCATCACGCCGAGATATTGAACGCGGTCGAGCGCACCGGCATGCGCGCCGAGCTCTGGAAAGATGGCGAGAACAGTGCCGGTGCGCAAGCCGAACAGCGTCGGCGCCGCATCCAGGCCGCGCTGACGATCGCGAGCGGCGTGTTGGTCGTGGTGGGCTTTGCGATCCATGTTCGCGCAAGCGGCCTCGCCGCGGTGCTGCACGAAAATCTGGCGCGTGAGGCCCATCCTCCGCTCCTCGCCATGCTCGCCTATTCGCTGGCGATCCTCGCGGCGGTTCGGTACGTCGCCCCCAAGGCGATCCTCGCGGCGCGACGGCTCCGGCCGGACATGAACCTGCTCATGATCGTAGCGGTGGCAGGCGCCCTTGGCATTGGGCAATGGTTCGAAGCCGCGACGGTCGCGTTCTTCTTCGCACTGGCCCTCGCCCTCGAGGCATGGAGCCTTGGACGAGCCCGCCGTGCCGTCGCGGCGCTCATGGATATCGCCCCCGACTCTGCCCGGATACGCGATGCCGCGGGTGTCGAGAAGGATGTGCCGGTCGCCGAGGTCGCGGTCGGAACGCAGGTGATCGTTCCGCCCGGCGGCAAGATTCCGCTCGATGGGCGCGTGGTTGCGGGGACCAGCGCGGTCGATCAGGCGCCGATTACAGGCGAAAGCGTACCCGTCACCGTCGAGCAAGGCGCAACGGTCTTTGCCGGGACCATCAACGGCATGGGCGCGATCGAGATCATAACGACCCGGCCAGCTTCCGACACGACGCTCGCCCGTATCGTGCGGATGGTCGGTGAAGCGCAGAGCAAGCGTGCGCCGACCGAACAGTGGGTGGAGCGCTTCGCAAGGATCTACACGCCGGTCGTGATGGCGCTTGCGCTGGCGGTATTCTTAGTGCCGCCGCTTCTGCTCGGAGGTAGTTGGGCCGCCTGGTTTTACCAGGCGCTGGTGCTGCTTGTCATCGCCTGCCCTTGCGCCTTGGTCATCTCCACCCCCGTCAGCATCGTCGCGGGGCTGACCGGCGCGGCCCGGCAGGGAATTCTGATTAAGGGCGGCGTCCATCTCGAAACGCCCGCTCGCATCACCGCGATCGCCATGGACAAGACGGGCACGCTCACGCTTGGACGTCCCAAGGTGATCGAACTGATCCCGCTTGGCGGCCGGGACGAACTGGAACTGCTGGCGGTTGCGGCTGCTATCGAAGCGCGAAGCGAGCACCCGATTGCGCGTGCGATCCTCGATGCCGCAGCGGAACGCGGCGTTGAGGTGGTCCCCGCAAAGTCCGTGACGGCGTTGCCCGGCAAAGGCGTCGTTGGCGCGATCGATGGTCGCGAGGCCTGGGTCGGATCTCCCGGCTATCTTGGAGAGCGGCTTGGGGACGCCGGCGATGATGCGCTTGCCATCCAATTGCATCGTATAGCCGCAGCGGGACTGACCGGGATTATTGTCGGTGAGGCGGAGGCCATCATCGGCTTAATTGCAGTCGGTGACGCGATGCGTCCCGAGGCCCGACAGATCGTCGCGCAACTGCATGAACTTGGTATCGCGCAGATCGTCATGCTGACCGGAGACAGTCGCGCGCCTGCCCAGGCCATCGCGCGCGCGACCGGCGTGGATGAGGTTCACGCCGAGCTGCTTCCCGAACAAAAGGTCGAGGCGATTGAAAGGCTGGTAGCGCAGCACGGCCTCGTCGCCATGGTCGGTGACGGCGTCAATGATGCGCCGGCGATGGCGCGATCGGGCCTCGGCATCGCCATGGGCGCGATTGGCAGCGATGCGGCGATCGAGACGGCGGATATCGCGCTGATGCAGGACGATCTCTCTCGCCTGCCGTGGCTCATCCGGCATTCGAGGGCGACGCTGGCCGTGATCCGGCAGAACATCGGCTTCTCGCTGGCGATAAAACTCGTTTTCGCAGGTTTGACGCTGCTTGGCATGGCGTCGCTCTGGGGCGCGATCGCGGCGGATGTCGGCGCATCCCTCCTGGTCGTGCTCAATGGTATGCGTCTTGTCGGTCGCGACCAGCGGGTTCGATGATCCGGTCACCCAGGCAGCGAAGCAACGATCTACGCTCATCCACCACCCAATAGGACCGCACTGCTATGACCGGACAATGTGCCGCAGGCGTCGACACGGGCTTCGTGACACTGGGCTATGCCAAGGTCGCCATATTGGGCGTGGCGCAAGGTATCACCGAACTTCTGCCGATTTCGTCGACGGCTCATATGCGCGTCGTGCCGGCCCTCTTGGGCTGGCGAGATCCCGGCTCCGCTTTTTCGGCCGCGATGCAGCTCGCCGCGCTCGCCGCCGTGATCAGCTATTTCTGGCAGGACGTGCGCCGTCTGGCGGTCGGTTCCGTGTCGGCCATCGGCCATCGACAGTTCGCAGATCCCAATCTCCGTCTGGCGATCTGGATCGCTCTCGCGACAGTCCCGATCGTGCTGGCGGGTGCTCTGCTGTCGAACAGCCTCAATACGTGCAACTCGCCCTTTCGTGCCCTGCCCGTGATCGGCTGGGCGTGCATCGCGATGGCGGTGCTGATGGGTCTCAGCGAGATTCTGGCGCGCCACAGCCGCAGTGTCGAGAAGGCATCGCTGGTTGATGCGCTGCTCGTCGGGCTCGCGCAAGTCGGTGCTCTCATTCCCGGCGTATCGCGCTCAGGATCGTCCCTCACCGCCGCGCTCGCGCTCGGCTTCAAGCGCGAGGAAGCGGCCCGCTTCTCATTCCTGTTGGGCATTCCGGCGATCGCTCTGGCAGGATCGAAGGAATTATGGGAGCTGCACAAAGCTCATCTCGATCTGCATGGCTGGTCCGTTCTGGCGGTCGGCCTGGTTGTCGCGTCCGTTTCTGCGTTCGCCGCGATCTGGGCGCTGATGCGCGTCCTTGAGCGGTTCTCCGCCTGGCCGTTCGTCATCTATCGAGGAATGCTCGGCGTTCTTTTGCTCGTTGCGACCGCCAACGCCTGGCTCGTTTGAACCACGCGCCCGGGCCGCCAGCTTCGCAGTTGCCGCTGAAGAGCCGAGCATGGCGGTCCCCTCAATGCCGCATCGACGTTAGGCGCTTCTATGGCATGGTCGGTACGATGACAGACCGCTACCCCATTCGGTGAACAGCGTGGCAGGATTGCTAATCAAATAGAATGTATGTGCCCCTTAGAGTCGGAAGGATCCCCGGCCTAGATTGAAAGGCTAGTGAGTTGGTGTTGGGAAAGACTACGATTACTCGCCGTGATATTAGTGCGTGGCTTCTTTGCTGCGGGACTTTATTGGCCGACGCGCTGAACCGGCCCGCGTACGCGGGAGCGGCGATGTTAATGCGCGATTGGAACGGGTTTCCTGCCCCCCCTCGTTGGCGGGCGTTCAGCCTCGTCACAGGCGACACGATAGTTCTCCCGATTGACGTGGCGGCCGCATCTGCTGAAGCTATTCTCGATAGCGGTAGCGCTGCCACGATCCTCAGTTCGTCTTTGGCAGCCAAACTTGGACTCTCGTCGACGGAGCGGAGGACAATTCGCGGAGTGGGCGCGCGGGCAAGCGTACAGCTTGCGCGCAATGTAGAGATCGCGTTTGCAGGCGAACTGCGCCGCGCACCCTTTGTCATCATAAGCGATCTGAAAGCCGTATCGGCCGCTTTAGGCCGCGATGTCGATGTAGTGCTTGGCGCAGATATGCTTACCGGGCGTTCAATAGCCTTGGACTTTGACAATTGTCGGATTGCTGTCACCGAGAGCGGTTCGTTTTCAGCAGGACCGGACTGGCGCCGCGTCCCGCTTTCACTTGGGGCAAATCGCGAGTTGCTCGTGCAGGCTTCCGTGGCCGGTCTGCCAAGTGCGCCTATGGTCTTCGATCTCGGCAGTTCGACAGCGCTGATGCTGGCCCGCGCCTATGTTGAAGAGCATCGACTCCTTGAAGGAATCAAGCGTTCGACCGCGGCGATCGGAGGAGTAGATGGTATCATGCTAGCGACCGCCTTCATGGCTGAAATGGTCCAGTTAGCCTCATTCCCGGTACCCTCAATTCCTACACTCACACCTTCAAGCTGGCTGTCCACGAGTGCCGTGGGCAGCATCGGATTTCCGCTAATCTCTCAGTTTGACACGGTGCTTGACCTTTCGGCTGGCCAGGTGTGGCTGCGACCAGCGCGGCACGGATTGCCCATCCTGGAGGACCACAGCGGCTTCGGACTGGCCCTCGCCGGAAACGAACTGTCCATTGTCCATGTCGCGGCAAACAGCCCAGCTGCTGCCGCTGGCTGGACCGTGGGAGACCGTATTCGGGCGCTTAACGGTCGGAGTATCGATGGATCTTACATTTCAGGCCAGCATTGGCGGTGGCGCTTCAGGCCGGCAGGCACGCGCGTTACCTTGCGAGACCAGAAGGGCGATGAGCGAGAACTCCTCCTCGCAGACTATTTCTAAGTCACGAATGCCCTTCCAAAGACAGCTGGCCGAACATCGTGTGAACGAGTTCAAACAGCCTCTGTTTCGCCGCCGCGCTGCCTGCAGAAATTATAAATCGTGCCTATGCCGGTGGTGCAAATCGGGAAAGTGGGCATGGAGATGCGTCATCCGCTCATGCCGATGCCAGTGACTGTGGGGTTTGTCTGAAACGACGCCCGGCGAATGTTGGTGCTGATGATGGCTATCATGAACATGGCGATGATCATGTTCGAGAGGTTCGTGCGCATGTTCGTGGCCATGCGATTCGGTCAGGTGCAGCCAGAGGCCGATCGCCATCAGGATCCCGGCGATGACGAAAGGTACGGTGACCGTTTCGCCGAACATCGCGACCGCGAGCAACGCACCGATGAACGGTGCCGTCGAGAAATAGGCTCCCGACCGAGCCGTGCCGAGGTGCCGAAGCGCGAGCACGAACATCACGAGGCTGACGCCGTACCCAAGAAAGCCGATCAGCGCCGCACCCGCAACCACCGGAATCGCTGGCAAGGATGCGCCAAGCGTCAGCGCCAGGACGAGATTGACGGTCCCTGCGGCCAGCCCTTTCAGCATCGCGATCTGGACGGGATCGGCGCTGCTGAGCTTTCGGGTGAGATTATTGTCGATACCCCAGGCGAGGCAAGCGCCGGCGATCGCCAACATGCCGAGGCCACCGCCCGCGGGAGCGCCACGCCACGATAGCAACACCGCGCCGCCGAGGATCGCCGCAGCGCCGACCAACAGACGGTGATCGACATTTTCGCGGAACACCAGCCAAGCGATGGCGAGGGTCGCAAGACCTTCCAGATTGAGCAGAAGAGACGCGGTGGACGCAGGCGTCGTTGCCAGTCCCGCCATCAGCAAGACCGGTGCGATCCCGCCTCCGCACAGGATGACGAGCGCCAGCCAGGGCATGTCGGATCGGGCGAGCGATGCTTCCCCCTCGCCGCGTCCGATCGCTCTGCGCAACGCATATACGAGAGCAAGCCCGCAACCCGATCCGAGATAAAGCAGGCCGGCGAGCAGCCAAGCGTTTACACCTCTGCCAAGGACGAGCTTCGCGAACGGTGTACTGGCGCCAAACAATAGTGCTGACAGGATCGCCAGTACGGCACCCGAGCTTTGCTTCACTGGCGAGCGATCATCATACGAATGCTACCTGACTCGTGGATGCTCCCTATACGGTATTTTTCACAAGCAGGTCACGGTCGATCCACCGGGGCTTGAGGCGGATGATCTTCGACTGTCCAGATCGGACAAGAAGCGCCGCTTGTGTGGTGACCAATGTGACGGACGCCGAAGCGCCCACCGAGGCGCGCCGCTGCTTTAGCAGGAATTTCGAAAGATTCGCGATGTTGGATACAAGCGAGACGAGATCCGTACCCAGCGCAAAGAGCGCCCCGACTATCAGATTATGTGCAAGCCAGAATGGCGCACCGACAAGAAAGAAACCTTTCATCCGCGTGGTTGAAGTCTGCAGCCGTGCGAGGGTGCCCAAGGAGCTTCCGGTCAAGGCCAAGGCAGACGGGATGCCATGCCACGTCACAATTGAGAGAAAGGCCAAAAGAATGAGGCTCGCACCATAAAGCCTGATGACCACGTAACGGTCTCGCACAGCCGCAGAAATAATGAGTTGCGAGCACGAAATGAGACACGCCATCGCTGCCGTGGGCGATCCCAGCGCAAGAAAATAGAGCGCGAATGCGGCCGCACCGGTGCTCTGGATTTTGATCACCGTCCCGTAATCGTTGAAAAATGGCCAACTCACGACGCACAAGAGAGCGAGGCAGCCAAAGGCGGTGGCAATCATGACTGCCACCGCGCGATGTATAGGGCGTCGAGTTGTGCTTGCGTTTTGGCGCGGGATCTCAATTGTTCCATTGCCGAAGCGTGACGGAACAAGGTTAATTACACGCTAATGCGCCAAGGCGATCGCCGGCTCAGGGCTGCTTTTGGATCGCCGTCACCTCGCCGGCGCTGCCGGTTAGTGTGACGTCGAAATCGACCTTTTCGCCTATCTTTGCCGCGTCGGTGACCACAGGTGCCGCCTTAAACGTCATGGTCATCGCCGGCCATTTGGCTTCAGGTATCGGGCCATGGTCGAGCGTGATCGTGCCTGCGGTCCTGTCGATGGCGGTGACCTTTCCGTGGCCCTTGGCCTTGATCGGCGCAGTCGCCGCCGGCGCCATCGCCATATTGCCCATGTCGCCGCTCATGGCCGCGGCGGGTGCCTCCTGATTGGTCTCGGCCGCAACCGGCGTCTCCGCTTTCTTGCCACAGGCGGCGGTCAGGGCGGTGAGGCCGAGAGCAATGGTCAGTCGTATCATAGTCATGGTCTTCTCCTTGCAGATTAAACAGGTTGGTGGAGGGATTTTACTCGCCGCCGCCGAAGCAACAGATAGGCAGCGGGCAGGACGAACATCGAGAGCAGTGGTGCGGTGAGCATGCCGCCGATCATAGGCGCGGCGATCCGGCTCATCACCTCTGAGCCCGCGCCCGAGCCGAGCAGGATCGGCAACAAGCCGGCGAGGATCACTGCGACTGTCATTGCCTTGGGGCGGACGCGGAGCAGCGCGCCTTCGCGGACCGCCGCCTCGATCTGGTCGGCATCAGGATCGTCACCACGCTCTTCCAGCGCATTCTTGAGGTAGATCAACATGACTACGCCGAACTCGGCCGACACGCCGGCCAGCGCGATGAACCCGACGCCCGTCGCCACCGACTGGTTGAAGCCGAGCAGGTAAAGCGTCCAGATACCGCCGGTGAGCGCGAACGGGAGCGTGCCCATGATCAGCGCGGCTTCGTCGAACCGACCGAAAATCATGAAGAGCAGTACGAAGATGATCAGCAACGTGGCCGGCACGACCAGCTTGAGCTTTTCGACGGCCCGCTGGAGATATTCGAACTGTCCGGAATAAGCGATGCTGACGCCCGGCGAGAGCTTCACCTCCTTCGCCACCGCGCGTTGCAGGTCGCCTACCACCGAAGCGAGATCGCGGCCGCGTACATCGACGTAGACCCAGGTCGATGGCCGCGCATTCTCGGTCTTGAGCATCGGCGGCCCTTCGGCGATCGAAACCTTCGCCACGGTGCCCAGGGTGATTTGCTGGCCGGAAGGCGTCAGGACCGGAAGCGTGCGCAGCCCTTCGAGGCTGTCGCGCAGCTCACGTGGATAGCGCACGCTGATCGGGTAGCGCGCCAGGCCTTCGACGGTTTCGCCAATGGTCTCGCCACCGATCGCGCCCGAAACGATCGCCTGCACGTCGGCGATGTTGAGCCCGAAGCGGGCGGCGGCGGCACGATCGATATCGACATCGACATAGCGCCCGCCGGTCAATCGCTCGGCCAGTGCCGAACTGACGCCCGGCACGGTCTTGGCGACCGTCTCGATATCATGGGCGATGCGGTCGAGCTGGGCGAGGTCGGCGCCCGAGACCTTGACCCCGATCGGACTCTTGATGCCGGTCGCGAGCATGTCGATGCGGTTACGGATCGGCGGCACCCAGACATTGGCGAGGCCGGGTAGCTTCACCGTGCGGTCCAGCTCTTCAACGAGCTTGTCCGTGGTCATACCGGGCCGCCATTGGTCACGCGGCTTGAACTGGATGGTGGTCTCGAACATTTCGAGCGGCGCGGGATCGGTGGCAGTCTCGGCGCGTCCCGCCTTGCCGAACACGCTCTCAACCTCGGGCACCGTCTTGATCAGCCGGTCGGTCTGCTGGAGCAGTTGCGAGGCCTTTGCCGCCGACAGTCCCGGCAAGGCCGAGGGCATATAGAGCAGGTCGCCTTCGTCCATATTCGGCATGAACTCGCCGCCGAGCCGGGAGAGCGGCCAAGCCGTCGTTGCGAAGACCAGAACCGCAATCAGCAGCACCGCCTTGGGCTTTTTCATCGTCCAGTCGAGGGCGGGCCGGTAGATATTGGTCAGCCAGCGATTGATCGGGTTGGACTGCTCGGCGGGAATGCGGCCCCGGATGAGATACCCCATCAGGATGGGGACCAGCGTCACCGAGAGGATCGCGGCCGATGCCATCGCATAGGTCTTGGTGAAGGCGAGTGGCGCGAATAGCCGGCCCTCCTGCCCCTCCAATGTGAACACGGGAATGAACGAAAGTGTGATGATCAAGAGGCTGAAGAATAGCGCCGGGCCAACCTCGGCTGCAGCATCTGTGACTACGGTCCAGCGGGTCGGATTATCGAGCAGCTGCTGCGGGTTGTCATGTTCCCAGCGCTCGATCTTCTTGTGCGCGTTCTCGATCATGACCACCGCCGCATCGACCATCGCGCCGATCGCGATGGCAATGCCGCCCAGCGACATGATGTTGGCGTTTACCCCCTGGAACCGCATTACGACGAACGCCGCCAGCACGCCTATCGGCAGGGTCAGGATCGCAACCAGCGCCGAACGGGCGTGCCAGAGGAACAGGCCGCAGACGATCGCGACGACGATAAACTCCTCGATCAGCTTGTGGGTAAGGTTATCGACCGCACGGTCGATGAGCTGCGATCGGTCATAGGTGGTGACGATCTCGACGCCGGGCGGCAGGCTCGCCTTCAGGGTGGCGAGCTTGTCCTTGACCGCGGCGATGGTTTCGCGCGCATTCTTGCCCGACCGCAGGATCACGACGCCGCCGGCGACCTCGCCTTCGCCGTTTAACTCGGCGATTCCGCGCCGCATCTCGGGGCCAATCTGGACCGTGGCGACATCGCCTAGCCGCACGGGCACACCGCCCATTGCGGTCCGCAGGGGAATGGCCCGGAAATCGTCGAGCGTCTTCAGATAGCCCGAGGCACGGACCATATATTCGGCCTCGGCCATCTCCAGCACGGAGCCGCCCGCTTCCTGATTGGCCTGTTGGATCGCCTGCACGGCCTGCTGGTGCGTGATACCGTAAGCGGCGAGCTTCACCGGATCGAGCAGCACCTGGTACTGCTTGACCATGCCGCCGATGCTGGCGACCTCGGCAACACCGGGAACGGTTTTCAGCTCGTAGCGCAGGAACCAGTCCTGAAACGCGCGAAGCTGGGCCAGATCGTGCTGGCCGGTCTTATCGACCAGGGCATATTCATAGACCCAGCCGACACCGGTTGCATCGGGACCGAGCGCACTGCGGGCGCTCGCCGGCAGGCGGCCCTGTACCTGATTGAGATATTCGAGCACGCGGCTGCGCGCCCAATAGAGATCGGTGCCGTCCTCGAAGATCACATAGACGAAGCTGTCGCCGAAGAAGGAATAGCCGCGCACCGTCTTGGCACCCGGCACCGACAGCATGGTGGTCGTCAGCGGATAAGTGACCTGATTCTCGACGATCTGCGGCGCCTGTCCCGGATAGCTGGTGCGGATGATGACCTGCGTGTCGGAGAGGTCCGGTAGCGCGTCGATCGCGGTTGATCGCACCGCCCAGACACCCACGCCGATAAGGGCCAATACACCGATCAGGACGAAGAAGCGGTTCCTGACCGACCAGCGGATGAGATGGGCGATCACTGCCCCGCCACCTTCGCCATGCGCCGCACGGTCGGTCCGGCCGGCGGTTGATCGAACCCGAAACGGACACGATCGCCCGTCTTCAGGCCGCGCGCGACGTTCGGATCGGGAAGCTGGAAGGTCATCGTCATCGCCGGCCAGCCAATCGCCGGCACCGGCTCGTGGCTCAGCGTCACCGAATTGGCGGTAAGCTGCTCGATTTTGCCTACGGTCTCGTAGAGCGCGGCCGTAGCTGCGCGTTTGCCAACTGCCATCGGCACACCGCCACCGATCGGCCGTGCCTGCACGCCGGAAAGACTAGCCTCGGAGTCGATCAGGAATTGGCCCGAAGCGATGACCTTCTCGCCTTCGGAGAGCCCAGCGAGGATCTCGGTGTCGTCCCCGGATTCCCTGCCGGTTTGCACCTCGGCCGGCCGGTAGCGGCCCTTATCTAGCGCAAGCATCACCAAGGTCCGCTTGCCGGTGCGGATCAGCGCCTCGGAGGGTACGAGCAATGCTGGCTGTGCGCTGCCGCCGAACGACACGGTTGCGAACATGCCCGGGCGCAGACGACCACCACGATTGGGTAGTTCGATCCGCACGGTGAGCGTCCGGCTGTCGGCCTGCGTCGTAGGCAGGATCGCCGAGACACGGCCCGACAATGTCTCGCCGGGGAATACGGCAAGCGTGGCCTGCACGGTTTGTCCGGGCTTGAGCGGTCCTGCGATGGCTTCGGGCACGGCAGCATTGAGCCAGACCGTGCCAAGGCCGTTGACCTCGGCAAGCGTCTGTCCTGCCGTCATCGTCATGCCGGCCCGCACATCTAACGTCTTGATAACGCCGCCGGTTGGCGTGGAAATCGTGATGACATTGTGCGGCCGACCCGTTCGCTCAACCGATGCGACCGTACCAGACGGCATGCCAAGCAGTATGAGCCGCTGGCGCGCTGCCTGTATCAAAGCCGCGCTCCCGGTGCGGCGGACCGCCAGGAACTCGGCCTGTGCGCCACCCCATTCGGGAACGAGCAGGTCGGCGAGTGGGGCACCGGCGCCAATGATGTCGCCAGGCGCCCGGGCATAGACCCTTTGAACGAACCCGCCAGCGCGCGCCTGGACGATCGCGACATCGCGCTGGTTGAAGTCGATCGTGCCGGTGGCGGTCAGGCTGCTGGTCAGTTGTCCCCGTCGTACGGCGACCGCGCGCAGCCCCAGCGTTTGGGACGCAGCGGGATCGATGCGGATGCCCGGCGCGTTGCCGCCGCCTTCATCGGCATATTTGGGGATGGTCTTCATCCCCATCGACGAAAGCGTATCCGGATTGTTGTAGTGCTCTTGCGGCACCATAGGATCGTACCAGTAAAGCGCCTTACGACCGGAATCGGCTGTTTGCGTAGGAGCGGTTTCGCTCCCACCGAGATGGGCGATGCCATAGCCTGCGCCACCAGCGACGAGGGCGAGCGCTGCGGCGGCAAGACCCAGCCGGGCGCGCGGTGATATCTCGAGGCTCATCGATCTTCGCTCCGGTATGTGAGAGTCAATCGCGCGCCGTCAGCGGCAACCAGCGCCTCGCGGTCGAGGACAGTGAGGGTTGCGTCGGCCAGCGCGGCATAAGCGTCGGCGACATCGACAAGACTGGCGCGTCCAGCACCGTAGCTGGCGGTCTCCAGTTTCACGCGCTGCTCGGCCAGCGGCTGCAGCGTTCCTTGCGCGCGCATCCATTGTTCGTGGTGCATGACATGGTCGGCGATATCGGCATCGAGGTCGGCAGCAAGAGCGCGGCGCGCCGCTTCGCGTTCGGCCAGAACGCGCCCGGCATTGGCCTGGGCAGCGGCGATTCCGGCGTTCTGACGATTGCGGGTGAAGAACGGCAGGCTGACCGTCACGCCAGCAGAGACATAATCGCCGAAACGGGGATCGCGGCGCTGATAGGCGACATTCACGCCGAAGTCAGAACGCCGACCGGCATCCGCCACCCTTACATCGGCATCGGCTTGCCCAGCCTGGGCATCGATCATCTGGATGGTGGGATGGCGATCGAGGCCAGCACGAAGCTCGGTCCCATCGACCGGGAATTCGGGGATTGGCCCGGCAATCTCAGGCGCCGGATCGCCGGTCCACCGGGTCAGTGTAGCGCGGGCCCGCGCCACGCTCGAGACCAGTTCGCTGCGGCGATCCTGCATCATGGCGACCGCCTGCTGACCGGCAAGTGATTGCGCCGGCCGGGCGTTGCCCGATGCGATCGCGCTCGGTGTCGTTCTTACGACACGCTCGAGGTGGGACAGAACGTCGTCGAGAGCGGCCAGCCTGCGCTCGGCATAGGCCAGATTGATCCACGCCAACGCCGTACCTACCTCGACGGTGCGCGCCTCGACCGCCGTATCAGCCTCCGCCGCCCTGATGTCGCTATCGGCGCGCGCCTGCTGTGCATGGCGCTTGGCGAGGTTGGGAATGTCCTGAGACACGCCCACCCGCGCCATGGTAAAATTGTCCCGCTGCGGCTCGAACGCGAGCGGTCCTGATATCGGGAAGCTGTCTACGCCCACTGCGAGGGTGGGATCGGGCAGCGTTCCCGCGGCCCCACGCGCCGAACGCGCGGCATCAGTGCCAAGTGTCTTCGCTCGAATGGAGGGAGCATCGTGCTTAGCCTGGCGAAGCGCCGCATCGAAGGTCAGCGGACCGGCGAACGCAATCCCGGGGATCGCCGCGAGCAGCGGCGCACAAACAAACAATCGCATGGAAAACTCCTGATCGGAGGACCGGATCGGCCGCGCACACCATGACAGGCATATCAGTGGCGGCGGAATGGGGGGCATTCCGCCGCCACTGCTGGCCTAGCCGTCTATGCGACCTGAAGCGGCCAGAACTTTTGCCTAACCGACCGACGGGGCCGACGAAGGCGATGCCATGCTGTGCATCTGCTTCATGCAATCAGCAGCGTCGGCGCTGCTCATCTTCATCATGTCGCAGTCGCACGCCACCACTTGCGTGGTATCAGGCACCCAGACGCGCCGCTGTCCCTGGAGCGACGCACGCGGTCCATATTGCGGGACCGACTTCCACTCATAATGGCCGGACTGTTGGCTGTGGTCCGGTTGGCCGGCGAATGCGGCGACGGGTGCGGCAAGGGCTACGCCCAGCAGCGCATAGAAAACACGGTTCTTCATGACTGTAATCCTTTGGCAAATCATCGGGGTAGCCGCAGGTTGGACAGGAGGTTCGATACGCGACAGGCGCAACGACCCTTCCAGCCTTACGGCCGAGTTCGATCAGCCAAGGAGAGTCGGCGGTTCCGGTTCGGGAGCAAGGTCACTGCCGCGCAGGACAGTGGTGGTCGACCAGAAGGCCAGGGTCGGATCGGCCGCGCGCACCGCAAGCGTCGGTGCGTCATTGCGAACCGCCATGGGAATGACACAGCCCATCGCGGCGATGCAGGCGAGCGTCATGCCCTTGCAGGGTTTCTGCGCGGGCTGTTGTTGCTGCGTCATCATCTTCATGCAGTCTTCGGACATGCCGGAATCGGCCGTCCCGGTCATCGCCATCGATACGGACACTGCAGGCGGTGCTGACGCAAAGGCGGCTTCTTGGCCGAGCAGACCGATCAGGGCTCCGAGCAGGAGAAAGAGGGGAAGCGCACGTTTCACAGCTGTAACCGAATACGCCAATCTTGATCCAAGAGCAACGCCATGCTCATCCGCCGTGCCGCGCGTAGATAGTTTCGCGACCGGCACCAAAAGCAATGACATTGAAGGGTTGGGCCGGCTGTCCCGGAACTTCCATGCCTGGTGATCCGAGAGGCATGCCCGTTACGGCAAGACCGCTCACACCACGAGGACGCTGCGCGAGAACGCGCTTCATGTCCGCGATAGGGACGTGTCCCTCGAAAACCATGCCGTCGACGATCGCTGTATGACACGATGAAAGTCGAGCGGGCACGCCGTGCGTGCGCTGAAAGGCAGATCGTTGCTGATCATCGATTATGGCCACGCGCCGGCCGAATTGCTGGCGGACCTGGGCGGCCCATTTCTCGCAGCAACCACATCCTGGATCGCGATGGACTGTGATAGGTACAGCCGCGGCACTGGCGACCGAGACAGACGCGGCGAACGCAGCAAAAACGAGTTTCAGTGGCATATACACCTTCAGTTATCCCCCGCCCTTGGGCGGGGGAAAGTCTCTACTGCGCACGCTTGTGGTGAGCCCTTAGCCAGCCCTGCAGCTCGCCCACTTCCCGAGTCTGCTCGGTAATCGCCTTGGTCGCCATCGTTCGAACCTGCGCGTCCTTTGTGTCGCGCAAGACGATGCGTGACATCGCGATCGCGCCGCGATGATGCTCGATCATCTTGCGAACCCAGGTTTCCGTCGCGTCGCCGCCCATGGCGGACATCATCTTCTGATGCATCTCCATCTCGGCCGGCGGATACGGGTTGGCCGGCGTAGGGTTCATCATCTGGCCCATGTCCATCTTCGAATGGTCCATGCCCTGCATTTGCGCGATCGCGGGTGTGGTCAACAATCCGACGATCATGACGGCGATTATTTTCTTCACAATTCTCTCCTCATCGCCCCGCATTGTTAATACGCGCGAGCGCGCCAATACCCTCGCAAGCCTGCGCTAATTTTCGAGAATGGGATGGCGAAACCTACTTGCGGGCGAGAATAGCCTTCATCTCATCAATCTCGCGCCGCTGGGATTCCTCGATGCCACCGCACAGCCGGACGATTTCCGGGTCCTTCAAGGTCGCCTCGCGACACATGAGGATCGCCCCCGAATGGTGCGGGATCATCGAACGCAGGAATGCCGTGTCACCGATCGTCGTTTGCGTGCGGATCAGGGCGAACGATCCAGCAAATATCACAACCGAGCCGACCAGAAGAGCAGCATTGGCCACCTTTGATGGGAACATATGACCCATTGCGAGGATCATCAGCACCACCATCGGCGCGACCATCATCAGCGTCATGTAGACCATATTGAGATTATTGTAGAAGCTCCCCAAGCTGTCGATCATGACGAACATCACCAAATACATGATGATGCCGCCGACCAGCGTCTGCAGCGCGAGGCTTGCATAAGCATTCTTCATCATCGGTCGTCTCCTTTGGCCCCCGCCCAAGAATTCCCCATGTTCGTTCAGTTCTTGCGGCGGCGTTTTCGCGGCCAGCGAAAATACAAAAGGGCAGAACCAGCGATCGCGAGCGCAAGCCCCCCAGCGGCGAATCCAATCAGCCAAGGTGTGTTGAAATCCTCATGGTTCTTCCAGTCCATGATGTGGAGGCCCCAGAAGAAGTCGTAGAGACGCCAGGTGCCGTTCCTGACGGCGACGATTCGACCGCTGTTTTGCGCAACATAGATACGGGTCGCGTCGCGGTCCGGGAAATCGACCCGCCATGCCGGCAGCGTCGCCTTATATTCGGTGCTGGCGGTCAAAATGGCGCGTACGTTCGGCGTCGGCGCCACGCCGCGATAGGCTTGGACCGCGACTGCTCGCGCCATTGCAGCATTTAGAGGAGGGATGCGCTTTCCAGTCTCGGCATCCTGGAGCACTACCGCACCATCGGCCAGCTCGACCTCGGCGACCTCGCGTCCCAGCAGCAGACGATATCGGACCTCGCGCGCGGGTTTGTTCGCCTCGCGCAACACGATATCCAGCGGTGCACGGAGACGAGCTTGATCAAGCGTCGCTGGCGATACCCGCTCCACGAGACGTTCACCGCGAACCCGGTCGATCGGCAGCACGCTCATGATCAGGCCGCTGGCAAACCATAGCAAGAGCTGGACACCGATGATCAGAGCCAGCCAGCGGTGGACGCGGCTAGCCCCGACGTGGAGCCGAAGCCGGTTGCTCCTCAGAACCAGGTCCGCACGCCAATGACGAAACTGGTCGCCTTGACGCCTTTTCCATCGGCGCGGGCATAATCCGCAGTCTGCCCGAATTTTCGATCGTAGGACACGCCGATATAGGGCGCAAACTCACGTCGAATCTCATAGCGCAGGCGCAAGCCCAGCTCCGCGTTGGAGAGGCCCGACCCGATCCGGGTTTCGGGCACATCCTGGGCCGAAAGATTCAATTCGACGCGGGGCTGAAGGATCAAACGCTGCGTGAGGCGCTGATCGTAATAGCCCTCGATCCGTCCCAGCACCTCGCCCTTGTTCGATAGAAACACGGCTGCTTCTGTTTCGAACCAGTAAGGCGCGACGCCCTCGATGCCGATCGTTGCGTAGGTGCGGGAGGGATTGGGCTTGAAATCGTAGCGGACACCCGCCTGCACATTCCAGTAGGGATCGAGTGCGCGACTGTAGAGCGCCTGAACTTCGGCGCTATCGACGCCTTCTCGAAAAGCCCCCTCGCCCTCGGTCTTTACGACGAGCCGATCGAGATCCTTGCCGAACCACGCTTCGCCATCCCACCGATAGCCATCGCGACCATTTCGGACCTGATATTCGGCCAGGTTGAACAGGATCATCGAGGATGTGCTGCCGCCATGTTCGTTGTGCAACATAGCGCGGGAATCGGCCATCGCGCCGTTCTGGTAAATCCGATCCGCATAATGATCGCTCGGCGGCAATGGTGCCGGCGCGTTGCCCGGTACAAGGCTCGTGCCCCCTGCCCCATGCCCCGCCATCTGCCCATCCATCGCCATCCCGGGCATCGACGACATGTCATGCTCCATCGGCTGACCACTTCCAGCAGCAGGCATATTCATGCCGGGCATATCATGTTTCATAGCGCCACCCGCCGTGTCCGGCATTGTCATGCCAGGCATGCTCGACATGTCATGTCCGGCATGGGGATCGGCCTTCGGAGATGCCTCGCTTCCCGTCTTTCCCGACATATCCATTCCGGGCATGGTGCCCATTCCCGACATGTCGTGGGCGGCGGCATTGGGTTTCGCCGCAGGTGTCGCGCGCCTGGCGGGTGTTGGTCTGGTAGCCGGCTTGGCCGACGTTTTGCGCTTGGCGGGCGTAGCGGGCTTTGCTGCAGGCCTTTTCTTCGCGGGCGCCTTGGCTGCAGGCATGTTCATGCCCGGCATATTCTGCATGGATTGCGCGCTCGCCGGTACTGCGAAAGCGAGCGGCGCGGCGCTGATCAGGAGAAGAAGCGACTTCATGCGGCTTCTCCCCGGGGACGGACAGAGACTACGCGCATCATCCCGGCGTGCATGTGGTAGAGCATATGGCAGTGGAAGGCCCAATCTCCGACGGCGTTGGCGGTGAGATCGAAGCTCACCTTGCCGCCCGGCGCGACGTTCACCGTGTGCTTGCGCGGCGAATATTCGCCATGGCCCGTGACCAGCTCGAAAAAATGTCCGTGAAGATGGATCGGGTGCGACATCATCGTGTCGTTCACCAGCGTGACACGCACCCGTTCATTTTCGAGAAACGGAATCGGCTCCCGCTTGTCGCTCAGCTTCACGCCGTCGAACGACCACATATAGCGTTCCATGTTTCCGGTCAGATGAATCTCCATTGCGCGGTCGGGTGCCCGCACGTCGGGATTGCGGTCGACCGCCATGAGATCGCGATAGACCAGAACACGGTGCCCGACATCGTCAAGGCCCTGTCCGGGCTCTCCCGTGCGATCCATCGGCATAGGAGAGATCGTCTGCACGCCAGGCCCCATCTTGACCTGCGGGGCTTTGCTGGCGTCGCGCATATTCATGCCGCCCATTCCGCCCATCGCCATGCCGCCCATCGCGTCGCCGGCAGGCGCACCCATTCCAGGCATGTTCGCCATCGAACCATCGGCCGGCTTGTCCATTGCGGGCATCGAGGCCCCGGATTCCATGTTCATTCCAGCCATACCGCCTGCGGCGGCCCCGCTTGCCGACATGTCATGTTCCATCGCTGAGTGGTCCATGCCTTGCATGCCACCCATATCCATGTCCCCCATGCCCATGTCTTTCATATTAGCGAGGGGACGTTTGCGTAGCGCAGGCACTTCAGCTGCCATGCCTTCGCGCGGAGCCAAGGTTGCGCGGGCCATGCCCGACCGATCGACGGATTCGCCGACCAGCGTATAGGCGCGATCATCAGTCGGTGTGACGATGACGTCGTAAGTCTCGGCCACCGCGATCTGGAACTCGTCAACCTCGACAGGCCTGACGTTGAGCCCGTCGGCCTGAACGACCGTAAGTTTGAGGCCGGGAATCCTGACATTGAATGTCGTCATCGCAGAGGCGTTGACGAAACGCAGCCGGACGCGCTCGCCGGGCCGGAAGAGCGCAGTCCAATTGTCCTGCGGGCCATGCCCGTTCACAAGGTATGTATAGGTCGAACCCGTGACATCGGAAACGTCGGTCGGGTCCATACGCATATTGCCCCAGTCGAGACGTTCCTTGAGTGGTTGGTCTTTCTTGGCCAGCAGACCGGCCAGCGTTTGGCGCTGATAGTTGAAATAGCCCCCGCCGACCTGCTTGAGCTTCCGGAAAATCGCGTGGGGGTGCATCTGGCTATGGTCGGACAGCACGACGACATGCTCGCGATCCGAGCGGATCGGGTCCTCGCCTTCCGGATCGATGACGATCGGCCCATAATGGCCCATCTGCTCCTGCAACCCCGAATGACTATGATACCAGTAGGTCCCCGCCTGCACGATCGGGAACTCATAGACGAAGGTCGACTTGGGCTTGATGCCGGGAAAGCTGATCCCGGGCACGCCATCAAACTGGAATGGTACGAGTAAGCCATGCCAGTGGATCGAGCTGTCTTCGTCGAGATCGTTGATCACCGACAGGCGCGCCGTCTGGCCCTGGCGCAGCCGGATGAGGGGTGCCGGCACCGTGCCGTTGATGCCAATGGCATGGCTTGCCCGGCCATCGATCATCATCATCTGATGGGCGATTTTGAGCGTGATGTCGTTCCCGGTGACGATCGGGAGCGGCTTCACGATCCCGGCCGAAACGGGCTGAGCCCATGCCGGCATCCAGGCCGACAATGCCAGACCACCGCCGGTCAATGCGGCACCGCGGAAAAGGTCGCGGCGGTTCAATACCGGGGGCATAGTATCTCCTTGTTCAACATGCAGCACTCCGGGTCCGCAAAGGCGCTCGAGCGCGGTATCTCTCTGTCCTTACGCGCGAGCGGGGCGCACCCCTCATTCCTCGGCCAAGATTTCCGCAAGGCGCGACCGCGCACGGTAAAGGCGCGTCTCGACCGCCTTGCCACTTATCGAGAGCGCAGTTGCCGCTTCCGACTGATTCAGCCCTTCGACTGTGCGGAGCAACAGAACTTCCCGCAACGAGACCGGTAGCGCGCTAATTGCGGCGGCCATTCGTTTGATCTCCATTTTTGAGTCGGCGCTGGCATGCGCGGAGGGTGCATCATCCGGCACTTGTTCGATCTCGGCGTCGGACGCTGCATAACCGAAGGTGAAAAGCTGCCGCACCTTCTGGCGGCGGTGCCAGTCGCGGCATTTGTTAATCGCGATCCGGGACAGCCAAGCCCGGAGCGGCCGCGCGCCATCATATTTTCGCAGATGGCTGAACGCGGAGACGAAGCAGTCCTGGGTGAGGTCTAGCGCGTCCTCGGCATTCCCCACCAGGCCGCGTACCAGTCGAAATATCGCAGCCTGGTGCCGATGCATGATCTCTGCGAAGGCCGGCTGCCGACCCGCGAGCGTTAGCGCCGCAAGTTCACCGTCCGAGCACGCGCGAAGATCCAGACTCACCGTGCATCGTCGGTGAGCGCATGTACCACCGCCTGATCGAAGGTCTTGGCCTGATCAGGGCGCAAGATCTGGCGCATCGCGAAGATATGGCCAAGCGTTTCCTTCTGCAGCTCGCCCATCGCCTGATGCGACTGATCGACGGCCGCCGTGACACCCGGTCCGTTGCCATGTTCGGCTTCGATCGCGGCCGCGAGACGCGCGTTGTCCGCTCTCAGTTCGAGCTCCAGCGCGCGACGACGCACGGCAAAGCGCTGCTCAAGCAGTTCGATCTGCGCCTTCTGACGGTCGTCCAGGTCGAGCTTGCTGTGCAACACGTCGTGGAGTTCGACACCGGCCGCCTTGGGCTGGGGGAAGAAGTGACGCCCAAGGAAGACGCCCGCAACGGCTGCGACGAAGGCGACGACAGCTACCAAAACAAGCAACTTTGCCTTCATTGAGAGCCTACCAGCAGCGTCGAGGGGGCAAGCGGATTGGATGGCCCGAACGGCGAGAGCGTAACCGATGCCTCGGCAGGCGGCGTAAATCCGTTGCTGGCGATACCGAGCAGCACTGCTCCAAAGGCGGCCACTGCACCAAACCGGAGTTGAGAAGCGGCCGAAACCTGCGGCAATGCCGCAATGCGTTGGAACACGGCCTCCTCCAGACCGATCAGGCCCGGATGATCCGGTTCATTGCGCAAGCGGGTCAAAAGCCCATCCAAGTCTGTTTTCATCGCAAATCCCAATCTCTATCTGTTCAGCGCGCTGGCACGAGTGCCGCCCCCTCTGCCGTTCGCTCAACCGGCCCTCAGGGATTGCGTGCCCCGCGGTCGGTTTGGCTGAACGGCGACCTGTCGGCAGGCGGACACATTGTTACGGCATCATCTTTTTCATGCCAGGCATATCCTTCATCATCGCGTCATGGTCTTCAGGCGCACTGGCAAGTGCTGCCTGATATTGCGCCGGGGTCATCTTGGGCAGTTGCCGCACGAAAGCCACCATGTCCCAAATCAATTCGTCGCTATGCGTTTTACCCCAAGCCGGCATCGCAGTCAGCTTGACCCCATGCTTGATGATCCAGAATTGCTCCTTTGCCGATCTCTGTGGCTCCCGGAAAAGCTCGGGAGCCTTGGGATAAAGGCCTTGGCTGATCTCGGACTTTTCCAGCCCCGGTGCGAGATGGCAGCCGCTGCACATCTCGGTGTAAAGTCCTGCGCCGCTCTGCAGCCGTTTCACGTCCGCTAGGTTGGCTGGGACGCCCACGTTGCGAGCCCGGACGGCGATCGAGCGATCACGAAGCTGCTCTATCAGCCAATAGACCGGTCTGGTGTGCGGCGAATCCGCCCCGATGTCATAGGCGCCCACATATACGACAATCCCAGCCAGTGCACCGCCGACCAGCGCCGCGACCGCGATGAACGGGCCGCTCGGAAAATGTTTCCGAAGCCATGCCTTCCTTGAATCTTCCATCGCGTCCTCCCCAGCCAAAAAGCTCTCAGTCGATTGGTGATGTCGCACCCATCCACTTGATCATACGCGCGGCGAGCTTCCACCCCTCATCCGCCGCGCAGGTCTGCGGCGCACACCAGTGGCGCCCCGAATTCGAAGAAATCGTGCCCGTCGGATGAGGGGTCACGGTGCGCGGTGCGTAAATCGCTTTGTCGGCAGTATCGCCACCCATGGAGAAATCGATGTTTCGTAAAACTGCTTTTGCCGTCGCCATGGCGGCGTCTGTGTTCGCCGCTACCGCTGTTCAGGCGCACCCCAAACTCACCAATGCCACGCCCGCGGCCGATGCCGCCGTTTCGGCTCCGGCCAGAATTCAGCTCGTCTTTTCCGCAGCACTGGTCGCGCAATTTTCCGGGATCGACCTGACGATGACCGAAATGCCCGGCATGAAGATGGGGCCGATGAAGATGAACGGTGTCAAGGCGACCGTGGCCGCAGATGGCAAGACGCTCGTAGCCACGCTTGCCAAGCCGCTGCCGGTTGGAACCTACAAGGTCGACTATCACGTCGTCTCTACCGACACCCATCGCATTCAGGGCAGCTATACCTTCAAGGTCCAGTAAGAGCGTGCCGGACATCATAGCGATTGCGGTCAGGCTAGGGCTTTATCTCGATCTCATGCTGCTTTTCGGGTTGCCGATGTTCGGCCTATATACGTTACGCGGGACCGAGCGAGCATCCGGCTCGGTCCTGCGCTTTCGCTCGGTGTTGGCGACGATCGCGCTCGCCGGCATCGTATTATCGATCTTGGGCATGATAGCCTTGGCTGCCTCGATGGGCGGTGTGCCGGTCGATCAAGTGGACCGCGCCACTGTCAATCTTTTGATATCGGGCACAGCGATCGGCACCGTCTGGCAAGTTCGGGTGGCAGCACTCTTACTGGTCCTGTACTTTTCCATTGTCGGGTGGCGACGCCCTGCATTCGCGCTCTGGTCAGTTTCAGTAACGGCAGCGATCGCTCTCGCGACTTTGGCCTGGACTGGTCACGGCGCAGATGATGAAGGGTTGTGGGGATGGATCCATCTTGGCGCCGACATCACTCATCTGTTGGCCGCAGGCATATGGATTGGAGCGCTCTCCGCCCTGTGCCTGCTCATTTTTCGCCCAGCGGCCCGCATGGCGATCGATCATGTCCACCTGTCTCACCGGGCGTTGGAGGGCTTCGCAAAGGTAGGATCGATCGTCGTGGGTCTGCTCATCCTGTCAGGCTTCATCAACAGTTGGATCCTGGTAGGACCGTCCAACCTGGCGGCGCTTTTTACGAGCCTCTACGGCATGTTGCTGGCAGTGAAACTGGTGCTGTTCGGCGCGATGCTGTTCTTGGCCGCCGCTAATCGCTTCTTCCTTACCCCTGCCCTGGCGGGAGCGATCGAAACCGGGGAAATATCATCGGCGATCGGGTCACTTCGCCGCAGTCTCATTGTCGAGAGCGGCTGTGCGCTCACCATTCTCGCGCTTGTTGCCTGGTTGGGATTATTGGCCCCCCCTGCTTCGGGGATGTAGACATGCTGCCTACGGCAAAGCACGCGATATGGCCTTGATTGCTTTAAGGCCCGAACCGAACCGGGCAATCGCCTCTCTGTGGCGCTCGAGCTCGCCATAGGGAAGATAGGCAATCTCAAGATCTGCGATGCGACTGAATGCTGGCCGCGCGAGTTGTGCCCGCACTTCGCTCTCCCGTGCATCGGGGGCCACAAGGAACAGTCCGGCTGTGGCGTGCAGTTCGCTCCCGCTCAAGGCAAGGTCGAGCATCCGGACGATGCCCGAATAAATCGACGTCGAATGCTCGACTTCGAAGGCGGCCGTGACTCGGTCCCCGCCTCGCTCGAGCCAAAGCACATCGATAAGGCGGATGGCATCAGCGCCGGTCGATGTTGAAATTGAAGCTGGCAGGCTCTCAAGACACCCGTCCCCCAAGCGCACGCCATCGTGAAGTCGCCCCCGATCGTTGGATGCTATCCAGATATCGTAGCCCAACGCACGGCCTATATCGCGGAGCCAAGCCTGGATTTCCGAATGGGTTCGATCGCTCTCTCCCTGTTTCTGAAGGGCCTTGTTGAGCGTTTGCGCTTCGGCCCTGGCCTGTTCGAGACGGACCGCCCACGATCCTACCGTCTGGTCTTCCTCGTCACGCGGCGGCGCCGGGTAGCGGCCCGAGCCGATATCGAACAGGAGGCCGCCAATGGCGCCGAGATCGTTCGACAGCAGATCGCGAAACCGTTCGTTCAGGTCCAGCACACCCGAGCGCATCGCGAGAAAATGCTGCCAGCTTCCGAGCTTCACCCTGCCACCGGTCAGCTTGTTATAGCCGTTGACGATCGCCGTGTTGAACGGCGGCACGAGGGTCGGATGCAGGAAGTAGAGGAGATTGGCGACCGCAGGCCCAAGCCCCTTGATGTTCAGCCGATCGATCGTGTGAATACCTGCAATGATTTCTTCGGCAGTGTCGCAACAGGCGCAGTGATCGAGCAACCGGCCGAACGCGCGTTGGTTCGCTGGATTTTCATAGATGTCAGGGATGCGCAATTTGGGCTTCCAGAGAAACGCATGGTCAGCGCCTTTGAATATCTGCCTCTGCTCCGCGACTGAATGAACGACCGTTTCCAGCGAAGAGCCCCGATAGGCCACGCCAAACCGACCGTCTTCGATCTCTGCCACTACCTGAGCCAGACCACGCCGGATCGAACGGAAGTTTTTGATGCGCTCGTCCCAAAGAAACCAGCTTTGATAGGTCGCGTTGGGGTCTTCCTTCCATCGTTGGATCAGTTGCCGCGCAAGCAATTCAAATTCCGCCAAACCCCGTTCCCCCACTCACGTCGATCTTCTCCAACGCTAGCACTCCGCCCCGTATACGAACAGTTTTTGCGCGGCCGCCCAGGACGAAAGGCGGCCCGCGTCATCTGATGTCGTCGGGAATATGCATCAGCAGGTCACGGGTGTAGTCGATCAGAAGATCGCCAACGGTTGCCCCGTAAAGCGCGAGAAACAAGATGAACGCCAGGAGCTTGGGGACGAAGCTCACGGTCTGTTCGTTGATCGACGTCGCGGCCTGGATCATGGAGATAATGAGTCCGACCACCAACATGATTATAAGCGGTGGTCCAGCGACGAGCATCATCACCCAAAGCGCTCTGCCCATCGAAACCGAAAAAGGGCTGTAGGTCTCCATCTCTCCCCCGTCGATGATGGTGTCGTCGCCCCCCTGACGTTGCGACCAGTGGTTGTTGCGGGGGCGAGCAACATGGTGCGCGATCGGGTTTATACCCGTCCGTCTGCCCCACATCCGCTCGCCCCCGCGCCACGCTGCGACCCGTGGGCACCTGAGTTGTCCATCCTGCTTGGCGATGGTCTTCATCTGAATTTACGCAGCGACGCGGTTTACCCCTCGCGACCCACCGCTTTTTTTCGAAGAACGCGCAGGCTTTCGAGGGAAGAAGGGGCGTGCCGCGTAATAGGAGTGACGAGCGAGGTCAGCGAAAGGCAGGCATGTACGACTGCGTAATCATCGGAGGCGGCCCCGCGGGGCTGACAGCAGCCACCTACCTGGCCCGGTTTCTGCGTTCTACGCTGGTGATCGACGCTGGCGACGGCCGCGCCACCCGCATCCCGACGACACATAACCTCCTCGGTTTTCCAGACGGTATCTCAGGCGAAGATTTGCTTGTCCGTATGCATCGACATGCTGCGCAGTACGGTGCCGAATTGGTCACTGGGGTCGTCGATCGCATCGACCGGGTCGGGACGGGTTTCGTCGTCCATACGAATGCCAAGACTTTCAGCGCACGGACAATATTGCTTGCGCAAGGCGTGACAAATCATCGACCGCGAATGGCGCAGGAAACGCATGATCGAGGCGTCGCCCAAGGACTGATACGCTATTGCCCGATCTGCGACGGCTATGAGGTCCGCGGCAAGCGAGTGGCTGTGTTGGGTTGCTCCGACCATGGCGCGGCCGAGGCTCTGTTCGTTCGCCGCTACAGCGACACCGTGACCTTGCTCGCCCAAGACAGTTCGCAACTGTCGGTATCCGAGACGGCAAATCTCGCTCGAGGCGGTATTGCCGTCAAACGCGCTCCGGTTCGGGATCTGTCAATTGATGGAGAAATCCTGCTCGCAAATCTGACGGATGGCCAATTGCTCCATTTCGACACCCTTTATGTTGCCCTCGGAACCTCTCCTCGCTCGGAATTGGCGCGAACTGCTGGCGCAGAGCTGAGCCCGACAGGTTGCGTCGTCGTCGATGAGCACCAGCAAACGACGGTCGCCGGCCTGTTTGCTGCCGGCGACATGGTTGAAGGGCTGGATCAAATTGCCGTGGCGGCAGGTCAGGCGGCTAAGGCCGCGACGGCCATCCACAATCTGTTGTCGGGCTAAGGCGGCAGCGCTGGGTGAGCCAAGCAAAAAAATAAGTGGGTCGGGCTTGACCCTGACATGATGTCAGACCCCAGATTGCATTTCGTCGATAAGGAGACGAGCCTGTGACTGACCCTGTTCCTGCTAGCAATTCGGGCGCCCACAGCTGCTGCGCCGGCAAGCACGGCGAAGGCAGCGACACGAAGACGGCCAAGGATCCGGTTTGTGGCATGATGGTCGATCCGGCCGCAACGCCTCATCATGCCTCGCATCACGGCGAGGACTATCATTTCTGTAGCGCAGGCTGTCGCACCAAGTTTGTCACCGACCCCAAGCGGTATCTGTCGGGCGAGGGCAACACGGCCGCGGTCGCAGCGCCGGGTGCGATCTGGACGTGCCCCATGCACCCGGAAATTCGTCGCGATGGTCCGGGCACCTGCCCGATCTGCGGCATGGCGCTCGAACCCGAAGAGCCGTCGCTTGATGATGCTCCCAATCCTGAGCTGGTCGACTTCACCCGGAGAACCTGGGTGGCTGCTGTTCTTGCCATCCCGCTGCTGGCAATCTCAATGGTCGCGGAGATGCTCGGCATGGATTTCGTGCCGCCGACATGGTCGTCCTGGGTGCAACTCGCGCTGACGGCGCCGATCGTCCTGTGGGCAGGCTGGCCATTCTTCCAGCGCGGTTGGACTTCGATCGCGACATGGCACCTCAACATGTTCACGCTCGTGGCGATCGGCGTCGGCGCGGCGTTCGCCTATAGCGTGGTCGCCACTGTAGCGCCGGGTCTGTTTCCACCCTCCTTCCAGATGCACGGGATCGTGCCCGTTTATTACGAGGCGGCAGGCGTCGTGGTGACGCTGGTCCTGCTCGGACAGGTGCTCGAACTGCGAGCTCGAGCTGCGACCGGTCGCGCGATCCGTGCGCTGATGGATCTTGCGCCCAAGACCGCTCGGCGGATCGATGCCGAGGGCAAAGAAGTGGAGGTAGATCTCGCCGAAGTGATGGCCGGCGACCATGCCCGCGTGCGCCCAGGCGAGGCGGTGCCGGTCGACGGCGTTGTTATAGACGGGCGCTCGTCGGTCGACGAGTCCATGATAACGGGAGAACCTGCCCCCGTCCTCAAGGAGAAGGACGCAACTGTCACGGGCGGCACCGTCAATGGCACGGGAACGCTGTTGATCGAGGCGCGCGCGGTCGGGACGGATACGGTCTTGGCGCGGATCGTGAAGATGGTTGCGGAAGCCCAGCGCAGTCGCGCGCCGATCCAGGCGGTTGCTGACCGCGTATCGGGCTGGTTCGTGCCGCTCGTCGTCGCGATCGCGATCGCGACATTCATTGTCTGGAATTTCGTCGGTCCTGAGCCGCGCTTTGGTCATGCCCTGCTCAATGCGATCGCCGTGCTCATCATCGCCTGTCCCTGTGCGCTCGGCCTGGCGACGCCAATGTCGATCATGGTAGGAACCGGCCGCGGCGCGCGCGCCGGTGTGCTCGTCAAGGATGCCGAAGCGCTGCAAATGATGGAGAAGGTCGACACGCTGGTGATCGACAAGACCGGCACGCTGACCGAAGGCCGCCCGGCCCTTACGACCATCGAGTTGGCTGAGGGGTATGAGCACAACATGGTGTTGTCGGCCGCAGCCGCTGTAGAAGCCCTATCGGAACATCCGCTTGCCCAGGCCATCGTCGAAGCCGCGCGTAAAGCCGAGCTTCCGATTGCGAAAGTCGAGCAGTTCGAGTCCCAGACCGGGCTTGGTGTCAGTGGCAAGGCCGACGGGCGCGACGTGGTGGTCGGCAATGCCGAACAAATGCGTCGCGTTGGCGTGGATCCGTCGTCCTTTGATAACGTAGCCGACAAGCACCGCAGTGAGGGCGCGGGCGTGATGCTCGTAGCGATCGATGGCCACCTGGTCGGCCTCCTCGTGGTCGCAGATCCGATTAAGCCATCGGCGGCCTCCGCGATCGCCGCCCTGCGCGAGGAAGGGCTGCGGATCGTGATGCTGACCGGCGACGCGAGAGCGACAGCCGATGCCGTGGCGCGGGCGATCGGCGGCATTGACGAAGTCCATGCCGGGCTGAAGCCCGAGGACAAGGCCCGCATCATTGGTGAACTCAAAGCAAAAGGCGCAGTGGTCGCGATGGCCGGCGACGGGATCAACGACGCCCCGGCGCTGGCGGCGGCGGATGTCGGCGTCGCCATGGGCACCGGGACTGACGTCGCCATCGAGAGCGCGGGCATGACACTGACCAAGGGCGATCTCGCCGCGATGGTTCGTGCACGCCGGCTCGCGGTCGCCACCATGCGCAACATCCGGCAGAACCTGTTCTTCTCGTTCGTCTTCAACGGGGTCGGCGTACCGATCGCTGCCGGTATCCTCTACCCCATCGCCGGCATCTTACTGTCGCCGATGATCGCTGGCGCCGCGATGGCACTGTCGAGCTTCACGGTGGTGACCAATGCGCTCAGACTCAACCGGGCCAGGCTATGAAGATCGGCGAGGCATCGAGCGCCAGCGGCGTTTCGCAGCGCATGATTCGCCATTATGAGAAGATCGGCCTGATCGGTGCCGCGCCGCGCCGCCAGTCTGGCTATCGCGATTATTCCGATGCCGATCTCCATCGACTACGGTTCATTGCCAATGCCCGCGACCTGGGCTTTCCGATCGAGGATATTCGGTCGCTGCTCAGCTTGTGGTCAGACGGTACGCGTGAAAGTGCCGACGTAAAGCACATCGCATTGACCCGTGCCGACGAATTGCATCGCAAGGCGCTTGGATTAGAGGCACTCAGAAGGTCGCTGCTGGACCTCGCCGAGCGTTGCAACGGGGACGAAAGGCCAGATTGTCCGATCATCGACGCATTACAAACCAAATGATCAGGCCTAGCTTGCACACTGATAGGCCATCGATCAGTCGCCCGCGCACCGCCGACTTAGGGTGATCGCAGAATCTCTTTCTGCGCGTGCGCTAAGGGGCTGGCTGGATACCGTGCTGCCATGATAGCCCGACAAGGCTCACGGTCTTTGGGGATATATGATGTCGATCGGCATGCGCGACTGCGCGACATAAATGAACATAAGATCCGAAGAGCCGCTGTTGCGCATGATGATGCTAGCCGGCCTGGAAGGTGATGATGCTGCGTATAAGAAACTTCTGTCGCGGCTGAGCGCCTATTTACGCGGCTACTTCAACGGCCAGTTCGAGCGAGTAGGCCGCAGCGCCGCCGATGCAGAAGATCTTGTTCAAGAGACATTGATCGCGCTTCATACGCGTCGGCACACTTACGACCGCAGCCAATTGCTGACGCCTTGGGTGCATGCGATTGCGCGGTATCGAATGATCGACTTTTTGAGACGAACGAAGGGCGTACGCCTTGCCATCCCGGTGGAGGATGCCGAAGATCTGATTGCCGACGAAGAGTCACCCGGGATCGAAAGCCGCCTCGACCTGGAAGATCTCCTCAGTCAGCTCAAGCCCAAGACGCGGCAGGTTATACAACTGGTGAAGCTCGACGGATTGAGTGTTAGCGAAGCGGCCGAGCGATCGAACATGTCGGAATCGGCGATCAAAGTGACCGTGCATCGCGGATTGAAGGCGCTGGCGCAGCTGGTCAGCAACAGGAATCCGCTATGAGGACAGATGATCTTATCGACATGCTGGGAACGAATGTCGAGACCGTAAACGGTGCCAAGCGGCGCGTCGCGCTTCTGGGCGCCATCGGCATTGGCGCCGCAGCCGCTTTTTGCCTCGTTGCCGTCATCTTTGGCATGCCAGGCCAAGCTCTTGGTGCACGCTTCCTTGGGCTCACCGCGTTGACGCTTGCCTTCACCCTCAGTTTGACGATTGCCGGTGCACGCTTCCTAAGCATAGCCGCGCGGCCCGGCAAAGTCGGCCGCGGTGCGCTTACGGCAATCGCCGTGCTGTTTTCCGGTCTCGTCCTGGCGGCCGGCGTCGCTCTGTCGCGGGAAAACCCCGCGGAGTGGCGAGCGATGATCTTCGGGCCGCAATGGGCCGCGTGCCTCATGTGTATTCCGGTGGCTGCCGTTGCGCCCTTCGTGGCGCTGGTGTGGTATCTTCGCGACGAGGCTCCGACACGGCTTCGCCTGACGGGCGGCGTCGCCGGTCTGGTCGCCGGGGCAATTGGCACCACCGCATTCGCCCTGCACCATCCAGGAGGATCACTTGCGTTCGTCGCGATCTGGTTCGGTGTCCCTCTCCTGCTGTGCGCTCTGATCGGCGCGCTCCTGGGCCCGCGTTTGCTGCGTTGGTGATAGCTGGCAACCGCGTCGTGCGCCAATTCGGCGATCCCGGAGAACACGCGCACAGTGGATGCCGGGGGATTCAGGCGGCGGCACGACGAGCACGATTCTGGCGATGGCTCGCTATCCTCGCTGTTATCAGGGATAGCAAGGACAAATTTTATTTCGTGATGCGGATTGTAACCTTTTCGGCCTCGACGACGAACTCCTCAATGACCGGCTGATCGGTCATGACAGGAACTGATAGTGCTCAAACGCGCGTTCCCTTTGCTGCTTTTGCTCAGCGCCTGGATTGGCCTGTTTGGTCAGCAAGTGGCGTTTGCGCAAAACTCTGCGCTTGCAAGGCCGGTAACGGTCGCGCAGCAAAGCGCAGGAATGGGCGGCATGGATTGCGCGGGGATGGCCATGAAATCGGCCTCGAAGAGCGAGAACTCCGTGCCCTGCAAAAAGATGACCTCCGACTGCGTAGTACAGATGAGTTGCGCCACTCTCGTTGCTCTGAACGAAAATCATGGATCAACGGCGGCGGTATCGCGCGCGCCTGAGATATTTCATCGCATGCCCGTCTCGTTTCTTGCCGGCCGCTCCGACGGTCCTGAGCCTCATCCTCCGAGCCTGATCTGAATTCGTAACACGCGCGGATGCGCCGTGGGGGATCGCGATCGATCCACCCGACGAAGCTCGCGCGCCCTCCGTTCGAACTCACTTCAAGCTCAATTCAAAGGATGATTATCATGACCAAGTTCATTTCTACCGCCGCCATCTTCGCGTCCGCCACGTCGATGCTCGCTGCCCTCGCGGTTCCCTCGGCCGCGAACGCCCAGGACGTCAGCAACGTCAGCACTGGCAATCATTATGAGTGGCGTGCGTCACCGCAATATGGTCCGCGCATGCCTCTTCGGGCGCCGGTTCGTGTTCTCGTCGATGCGAACGGCAAGCCTGTGACCCAAAAGCTGCCTGTCGTTGCGCTCGCGATGAACGACGGATCGGGCCACTATGAATGGCGGGCGCTGCCCAATTATGGACCAAGGGCGCCGCTCCGAACACCCGTGCGCACTTGGGTTCCGTCCACTGAAATGGCGGCAATGGCGGCCGAGAGAGCCCAGAACTAGAGCCCGTTTTTCCGATCTCCACGTCCACTACAGCCGGCAGAGCGAAAGCTCGGCCGGCTTTTTCTTTGTTGGCCGCGCCATAAGGCGGGCACCGACACGAACTATGACCTTCTAGGCCTTCCACGGAAGGCTCGTTGCCGAGCTAAGCAGCTATGGAAACTGCCCTTGGCGATGAAGACTTTTCCGTCCGAGGCTCCAAGAGCGAAAGCCAATTCGAAGAAACAACACAATTGCCATATCCATAATATCCACTACAGTAGATATATGGATACCCAATCAACCATCGCGGCCTTAGGCGCACTCGCACAGGGTACTCGCCTCGACGCTTTCCGGCTTCTGGTTCGGCACGAACCAGAGGGGCTCGCCGCTGGCGAAGTCGCGCGCGCACTCGATGTCCCGCAGAACACGATGTCAGTACATCTCGCCACCTTGGCGCGCGCCGGACTGGTCCGCGCGGAACGGCGCAGCCGAATCATCAACTATCGCGTTAATCTCAACCAGTTGAAGGCGCTGACTCTGTTCCTCGTCAAGGATTGCTGCGGCGGCAAGGCGGAGCTGTGCGAGCCGCTGATCGCCGAACTCATACCCTGCTGCTAATGGAGACCATCATGTCCGATCGTATTCTCAACATCCTCTTTCTGTGCACCGGCAATTCGGCACGCTCGATCCTGGCGGAAAGCGCGCTCAACAAGCTGGGTGAAGGGCGCTTCCGCGCCTTTTCGGCCGGGAGCTTCCCCAAGGATGCGGTCAATCCCGATGCCATCGCCCTGCTCGAGCGGATCGAATACCAGCATGATTGCGAGCCCTCTCAACGCAGCATCATTGTTCGAGCTGGCGGCCGAACTCGCTGACGCGGGCTTACCGATCAGCGATCTTACCGAAACGGATCGTCGCTTCTTTCGGTTCGAGGACGACGGCGGCATCATTGGCTATGGCGGCATCGAAGGCGATGGGCCTGATCGGCTATTGCGTTCCCTGATCGTAAAGCCCGAGCGATGCGGTGCCGGTTTGGGCGCGGCCGTCCTCGGCGCCAGCGAGCGGCTGGCAACCGATGAAGGGGTAGCCGCCCTCTATTTGCTCACCACCACGGCTGAACCGCTCTTCCGACGGCACGGCTATGAGACCGCCGAGCGCTCCACTGCGCCGGACACCGTCGCCAGATCGGCCGAGTTTCGAACGCTCTGCCCGGCGAACGCTGCCTCACTCTTCAAGCGGATTACCTGATGTCGCGTCTTCGTAGCCTTGCCGACCCCGATCATATGCCAGCGCTCGATCGTGACGTTGTTCGCCTTGATCTCGCAAACGGCCTCGGCTCGCTCGACCATCCACCGCGGATCCTGCTGCTCTATGGTTCGCTCCGCGAGCGTTCATTCAGCCTGCTTGCGGTCGAGGAAGCAGCGCGCCTGCTGGTCCTGTTCGGCGCCGAGGTGCGTATATTCGATCCGTCCGATCTTCCACTGCCCGACCAGGTCAAGGGCGACGATCACCCGGCCGTCCATGAATTGCGCCAGCATGCACTGTGGTCGGAAGGCCAAGTCTGGTGCAGCCCGGAACGGCATGGACAGATCACCGGCATCATTAAGGCACAGATAGACCACTTGCCGCTCGAGTTCGGCGGTATGAGACCCACCCAGGGGCGGACGCTCGCGGTGATGCAGGTATCGGGCGGATCGCAGTCATTTAACGCGGTGAACACGTTGCGCCTGCTCGGGCGCTGGATGCGGATGTTCACGATCCCGAACCAGTCGAGCATCGCGATGGCATTCAAGGAGTTCGACGAAGCAGGTCGCTTGAGGCCGTCCAGCTATTATGACCGCATCGTCGATGTGATGGAGGAACTGGTCCGTTTTACCGTGCTGACGCGCGGCCATGCGGACCAGCTTGTCGATCGCTATTCCGAGCGCAAGTCTGCGGCAGCCAAGCGGGACGCTGCGAACGACCTGGCATCACGATCGATCGCCTAACCTGATCCCGACCGCTTCCGCGGTGCAAAGCGTTTCTAGCAAGGGACAGCCCATGGTGTCGCCCGCCTCACAGGCATCGACGGTGTCGCCAAGCGCTCGTTCCATGCGGCGAAGATCGGCGATTTTCACGCGAACATCCCGTAGATGCTGGCTCGCCAGATCTAGCGCCTGCGCACACGAAGCACCGCCGCCATCAGCGAGCGCGAGCAGCGCTCGTACCGCGTCGATCGGGAAGCCCAGTTCACGCGCACGTCGCACGAACGACAGTCGCCGCACGTCCGACGGTCCATAGGCGCGGTATCGACCACGGCGCAGTGGCACCGGAAGTACGCCGATACGCTCGTAGTAGCGGATCGTCTCGATGTTGCAGCCGGTACGCTGCGAGAGTTCGCCGATCGGGATCGTGGTGCCGGATATCGTTATCATAAAAATCCGCTTGAGTCTGTAGTCACTACAGACGCTAGGGCAGTCGCGAACCCATCACAAGGAGTCGCAATGCCAGAGCCATTACCCGACCTGCCTGCGCCGAAGGGGGTGGGCGCCGCCTCTCTCACTCTCGGTGGGATTGCGGCCAGTTTTGCGGTCGCGGCCTGTTGCGGCCTGCCGGTAACGCTCGCCTCATTAGGCATCGGATCGGCATGGCTGGTCGGGGTCGCCGATGTCGCGGTGCCCTATCGCGTCCCGTTGCTCGTTTCCGGCGCATTATGCCTGCTGGCAGGAGCCGCGCTTCTCATTCGTCAGCAAGCCGCCGCTGCCCGTTGCGGACCGGACGGCGCATGCACTTCTCGCACAACGCGGCTATTGACCCTTACCGGCCTGTTGATCGGTGCCGTGCTGCTCTGGCTGGGCTACATCTATGTCTGACATTATCCCAGAGCTAAGATCGACGATCACCTGTCCCGAATGCGGCACGGTGAAAACAGAGCAGATGCCAACGAACGCCTGTCAGTTTTTCTACGACTGTTCCGGCTGCAAAGTCGTGCTCCGGCCCAAGCTCGGCGATTGTTGTGTATTTTGTTCGTATGGAAACGTTCCGTGTCCGCCTATCCAGATCGAGGGAAAGGGGGCCAGCTGTTGCGGCTAGCTTCAATCATCGTCGCATTCGAGTTTGATCAGCGGCGAAGGATGGACGCGACCGGGCCTTCGAACATCGGCCACATATAGGCCAGCCCCATCATCAGCGTCGCAAAGGCCATGATGAGGAGCGTGGACTTGGCCGGGCGCTTACCCGACCGCCATGATCGATAGGCAACCCAGAACCATCCCGCGAAGACGGCAACACAGGCAATGGGTGTCATCCAGCTATAAGCATGCGAGAACCACGCGAGGACGCCGCCAACGGACGCGAGCATCGCTGCCGGTATGGCGAGAGGGAGCACGCAACACACGCCACATGCGAGAGCAGCGACGGATGCGGTCGCAGCGACTGCGCCGACGGCGCGGTTATCTTGCGGTTTCACCTCTGTTTTCATGCGCCGCAACCTCCCGTGCAACCACAGGCGGCCGGCTGCGGTGTCTTCTCTTGGAACGGTTCAAACACTGTCTCGGCGGCACCGCGAGCGGCTTCGGGCGCCGTTATGACGAGCTTGAGAGACCGGCGCTGCACCGTCAGGTCGAACGAGAGGAAGGCGCAACACTCCTGCTCCTGCGCGATCATCTGACGCACATCGCCGATCGCGGACGGTGCATATTGGAGTTCGAGGCGCAGATCCTGCCTACGCGCCTTCTTCAAGGCGCGAGAGTTGAGGTCCGCGATCCACACCATCCGGGCCTTGAAGCTCCCGCCATCCAACGTGCAAATGATTGGCTCGGCGTCGACGGTCTCGCTCATAATTGCTCCAGCTTGATATTTCCGCGACATCGGCATCGCTGCTGGCCAAGCCATACAAGTTCAAGTAACTTGAGGTTCAAGCGCTAATTTCAGGACCTACAATGACAGGACACAAGATCGGCACATTGGCCGAGCGCACCGGCACGAGCGCGGCCACGATACGCTATTATGAGGAGATCAATCTCCTACGTCGGCCCGATCGCCAAGAAGGAAATCAGCGGCGTTATGGCGAAGAGGATGTGCGTCGCCTCACCTTCATTCGCCGCTGCCGTGATTTTGGCTTCTCGATCGAGCAGGTGCGGATATTGGTATCTCTCGTCCAGGATCGCTCGCGGTCCTGCACCGAGGCCCGGGACCTCGCTCAAGCGCATCTCACCGATATTCGCAGCAAACTACGTGAGCTCAAAGCGCTCGAGAAGAGCATCGCTTAATTCGTCGAGGTTTGCGCGGCGGAATGTGCTGGTGGCCCCGGCCCCGACTGCGTGATCCTCGAAGACTTGTCCTCGAACCGTCAAACTACCTGCCGCGGAGTCTAAAGATCTATGCCCACAATCGCTGCCTATATGGGCGCCGCTCTCGCGGAAATTGCCGGCTGCTTTTCATTCTGGGCATGGCTGCGCCTGGAAAAATCTCCACTGTGGTTGGTCCCTGGAGTGATATCGCTGGCGCTGTTCGCTTGGCTATTGACCCTAGTCGATAGCGACGCTGCAGGCCGAGCTTATGCAGCTTATGGCGGCGTCTACATCTGCGCCTCGCTTTTTTGGCTATGGTCCGTCGAAGGCGTCCGCCCGGATCGCTGGGACCTCATCGGTGGCACAGTCTGCCTTGTCGGCACAGCCATCATTTTGCTCGGACCGCGTGCTGCAACGGTGCCGACCACCTAACGCGAAATACCGATGGTTCCAGAGCTTTCCGAAAAGGGGATCGTTAGAGGGAATCGTATGGCATCACCGATGGTCGGCTTGCCATTTGACCGGAATACGCAGGTAGGTGACGCCGTTCGCCTCGGCTTTGTCGAAATGACCGGCGCGGATGTTGACCTGGATCGAGGGCAGCAGCAGCTTGGGGACCGATAGCCCGGCGTCGCGCTGCTCGCGCATGGCGACGAAATCGTCTTCGCTCACGCCGTCATGGACGTGAACACTTGACCGGCGCTGTTCACCCACCGTCGTCTCCCAGCGATAGTCATCTCGACCCGGCGCCTTGTAGTCGTGGCACAGGAACAACCGTGTCGCGTCCGGCAGCGCGAGTAACCGATGGATCGAGCGATAGAGCGTGCGGGCATCCCCGCCGGGGAAATCGGCGCGCGCTGTACCATAGTCCGGCATAAATAGCGTATCGCCGACGAACGCCGCATCGCCGATCAGATAGGCGACGTCAGCCGGGGTGTGGCCAGGGACGTGCAGCACCTCGACCTCCAGTTCGCCGATCGCGAAGCGGTCGCCATCCTCGAACAATCGGTCGAAGTCCGAACCATCCGTCTTCAGGTCGTCCATGGCGAACACCGGGCGGAAGATTTTCTGCACGTCGCGGATATGCGCGCCGATCCCGATCCACGCGCTGGTGTGAGCCTTGATGAAGGGTGCGGCGGACAGATGGTCGGCATGGGCGTGCGTCTCCAGCGCCATCGCAATCTGCCAGTCATGCGCGCGCGCGAAGGCGACGATGCGTTCGGCCGAGCGCGTATCGGCCGCGCCGCTCGCCATGTTGAAGTCGAGCACCGGGTCGATCACCGCCGCTGTCCGCGTCGTAGGATCGCCCACGAGATAGCTGATCGTGTTGGTCGGCTCGTCGAAGAATGCCTCGATGAAGGGCTGGGTCATGATTTCCTCCGTTAGCTCTTGCCAATATATTAGAGGTTACTACATAAGCAATACCTAATGGAGTGGAACGATGCTCAAACCGCCGATGGACCTGGCGATCTTCGAGGAGAAGGCCGGGCAGGTCGCCGACACGCTGAAGGCGATCGGCAATGCGCGCCGATTGATGCTGCTGTGCAAACTGGTCGAGCATGGCGAGGTGACGGTCGGCGATCTGGCGCGCGATGTCGGCTTGTCGCAATCGGCATGCTCGCAGCACTTGGCCAAAATGCGCGACGAAGGGCTCGTCACTTATCGGCGGGAGAGCCAGACGCTTTGGTACGCCATCGCGGATGCCCGCGTCGAAACGCTGCTCGCCACCCTCTACCACCTCTATTGCAAGGATTGATGCGATGACGCTTACAACCCTTTCTCCCGCCGACGCCCGCGCCGCGATCGATGCCGGTGCGCGCCTGATCGACATTCGCGGTGCCGATGAACATGCGCGTGAGCGCATCCCCGGTGCGATCAACGTGCCACTCGACCGGATCGGCGATCTTGGGCGTGACGGTCGCCCGGTCGTCTTCCACTGCAAGTCAGGCATGCGTACCACCGCCAATGCGGCGCAGCTTGATGCGGCAGCAGGCGATGTGCCCGCCTATATCCTAGAAGGCGGCATTGATGCGTGGCGGACAGCTGGGCACCGCACCGCCGCCGATCGGTCGCAGCCGTTGGAAATCATGCGGCAGGTGCAGATTACCGTCGGTGCACTGGTGCTGACCGGTGTTTTGCTCGGTCTGTTCGTCGCCCCAGGTTTCTTCGGCCTCTCGGCCTTTGTGGGGGCAGGGCTGATATTCGCCGGTGTGACCGGGTGGTGCGGCGTGGCCAATCTGTTGCGCATCATGCCGTGGAACCGGCGCGCGGCGGCCTGAGGCGATCATGGACGCCGCCACCATTATCGCCGCGCTCGTCTCGGGAGGCGTGATCGGTCTGATCCTCGGCCTGGTGGGCGGGGGCGGCTCGATCCTTGCCGTGCCGCTCCTGATCTATGTCGTCGGCGTCGGGTCGCCGCACGCCGCGATCGGTACGGCCGCGGTTGCTGTGACGGTCAATGCCCTAGCCAGCCTGATCGGCCACGCGCGTGCGGGCCGCGTAAAATGGCGGTGCGCGGGGGTTTTCGCGGTGTCGGGCATGATCGGCGCAGCCGGGGGCGCGGAGCTCGGCAAGGCGTTCGACGGCAAGCGGCTTCTCATCCTGTTCGGGCTGCTGATGATCGGTGTCGGCCTGTCGATGCTGCGCAAGCGCCGTGCGATGGAAGCACCCGACGTGCGGCTGACTCGCCACAGCGCGGCGATACTGCTGCCGCGACTAATTCCGATCGGGCTGGGCGTCGGATGGGCCGCCGGATTCTTTGGGATCGGGGGCGGATTTCTGATCGTGCCAGGGCTTATCCTCGCGACCGCGATGACGCTACCTTTTGCCATCGGCACGTCGTTGGTCATCGTCAGCGCGTTGGGCGTGACCACCGCCGCGTCCTATGCCATGTCCGGCCTGGTCGATTGGAGCGTGACGGCGCTGCTGGTTGCAGGCGGGGTCGGCGGGACGATCGCAGGTATCGGTCTTGGGAAGTTACTTGGCACCCGCAAGGGACTCTTGGAGCGCAGTTTTGCCATCGTCGTTGTCGCCATCGGAACTTACGTCACGGCATCGTCGCTTTGAACCGGATCATCTCCACAAACGGGTTTTCGTAGCAAAAACCGGTGCCTACGCATTGCGCGAGATCGGAAGAATTGAGTGCACCCCGTCAATGTTGGACTGGTTCGATAATCCCGAGCAGCGCCGTCGTAACGGCAGCATCCTCAGCAAGGGCGAGGGCCACAGGGTGCCCGCACGCGCCTCTTCTTCAACCGTCTCGGCGAACTCCGCGTCCACAACTTCGAGAAAGCAGCGCCATCGCGCCTCTGGGCTGAGGCTCCTGACTGCGGCAGTAACGCTCTGGGTCGGCGCCTATCCGATTTTTGCCATCAGTCGCCCTGCGGCCCCCTGCTCCGCCGCCAGATTCCGATTGTAGGCAAGCGGCATGCGCGGGCTTTTCCAACGCAGTGCATCCATGATGCCAGCCAAATCCTCGCCGCTCGTGAACAGATCCTGATTGAGCCCAATCCGCGTCGAGTGCGCGCTGATGCCCTTGAGCAATCGCGCCAGATCCTCTGCTGTCAGATCGGGCAGCGCGCCGAGATCGAAAGCCCGCTGGATGATCGACCGGAAGATCGGCCCGACTGATCCCGGATGCAGCGCGACGGTGCCAATGTCATATTCGACGCGCGCCTTCACCGCGGGCTTGGAGAGCGTCTTGCGCAGATCCCAGGTCTCCCGGCCCGAGATGCTGTCGATTGGCCGACCCCGCACGGCGGCGCGGGCCTTGTAGCGCCGCACCTGCACCCGCCGGAATATAGGCCCCGCTATGATCTCGGCCGCCTCGCACCAGGCCGCGATCGCCGACACGGTACGCGGGCTGAGATAGGCGGTTGCCCCCTCCCCGTCTTGGTCGCCCTTGCTTCGCAGGATCTGCAGGAGCCGCGCCTCGGGATCGATCGCCTCTTCGATATGCTCGACGGCCACTGCCACGAGTTCGGAGGCGCGCAATCCGGTGTCGTAGGCGGCAGACAGCAGCGCGCGATCGCGTAGCCCCGGCAGATCGTCTCCGCGGCTCTCGAGCAAAGCGCGGATATTGAGCCCGCGCGCCTTGTCGCGCTCGACGTCGCGCACCGGCCCCTTGAACCGGAGCGGCCGCGCCTGCTTCTGCGCGGCCCCCTTCTCGCGGCGCACCGCCTGCAGCCGCAGCTTGACCAGCGGGGCCGGCGTCGGATCCTTCAGATCGAGCAGCTGGTGGATCTTGGCGATCGACGCCTTGTAGCGGGACAACGACGCGGGACGGCTCCCCTTCCCGGCCCGCGCATCGAGATAGTCGGCCACGGTCTCGGCCGTCGCCGGCAGCGCGATCCGATTGGTGCGCTGGCACCAGGCGTCGAACGCCTCGACGTCGGATTTAAGCGCGCGGATGCTGTGGGACGACGAGGCGGCCTGATACGCCGCGATCAGCGCCTCGTTGACGGTGATGCGTTCGCCGGCGCGCATCTGCACGATCGTCCACGTAAGGTCGGTCGGGCCCCTGCCGGCCGGCAGGACCGCCTCACGCGCCGCTAGAGCGGTTTCTGGCCCTTCCAAGTCGGTTTCGGTGCTCATGACGCTCCACGCTCCTCAGGCGCGCTTGTACGTCACCTTATAAAGGGCGGTCAATTCCGCTTATGCGATAACTGCAATTATCAAATGTCCATATTTCGATAAGGTAGGACATGGAAACAAACTGTCCGCTTTGGTTTCCCCAGAGGGTGCGATAGAATCTGGATTGATGGCTTCCCCCTCCCCTTCCCATGCCTCCAGCGAGCTGGCAATGCTCCTGCTCGGCCGACTGGATGGACGACTGCAGAACAGCCCATGGGCTGACATTTGGCTAGCCCGTGCGCGGTTGCAGGGCGCAGCCCAACTGGCCGGCCTCGCCGGCGTGCCTATCGACGTCCGTCATCTGCAGGACTGGATTTGCGGACGCACATCCCCGCCTCGCGCCTCTGAAGGGTTGAACGATCCCGTCTCGGTGGCGGCGGTGTTTCATCTCGCAATCGAGGCCAGCGTTGGCGACAACGGGCCGCTGGCGCGCGCGACGCTCAACGTCTTTCGCACTGTGCTGGATGATCGATCCGAAGCCGAAGTCTGGGCAGGTAGCGACCTGGCCTATTTCGGTCCCGCGTGGCGGCAGGCTCGCATCGAAGCACAAGCCCCCTACCCTTCTCCCTCGCTGCTCTCCGTCGCCGATCGGATGGCCGCCATGCTCAAGACGGTCGTCGTCGCCGAGCAGTCTGCGGTGGACGTGACGGCGATCGACGGTCGGACGCTCACCCTTGAGCCGCGGGCGCGCGATCGCGCCTGGTTGGTGGCCAGCCATGTCCCCGCCATGCTCCATCATGCCGGACTTACCCTGGGCATCCTGCCATCTCTCATTTTATTGCCGAAATTCCCGCCATCCGACGTAGGTGAGTTGACCAATGTCATTTCGCGGTCACTGCTCGTTGCCTGCCAATCCGGCCTGAAGGATCTCGACTGGATCGAGCGCCAGGGGTCAAAGGCATTGGCAGTGTCCGCAACGCGCCGAAGCCGGGCACCACTCCTTGCCCGGCTTGCGCTCGCCTATCCTGGGCTTCGTCCGTCTGCCGTGGCGCGGCTTCTCGACGTTACTCCGCAGGGGGCGCGCAAGCTGGTGGCTAAACTCGGGTAACGCAGCGCTACCGCCAATGCGTATCGAGCAGGGTCTTGATAGCAGCCTCCGCTTCGTCCCGTGATCCGCCGGCATGCGGGAGCAAGGTGATCCTAACCCCCTTGCGATCCTTGCCTTCGAACCGAAGCAACGGCTTTCCGTTCTGCGACGCCACGGTTTCGCTCGATCCTGACCTCTTGGGGGATCCTGACTTCTTGGGGGGATCAGCCGCCAGCGCCAGCGCACGAATAATATCCGGCACGGCGACCGGAGCGCCCTCCCCTCCCGATCGCGCCCTCAAGGCCGCCGCTTCGGCAAATACCCGCTGGCGACGATCATCCGGTTTCAGCAATGGCTTGATCGTTGTGACGTGCTTGATCCGCAAATCCTGTGGATTGGGAAAGGCGATCATCAATTCGGTCGGCAGACGCGCGAGGTCGAGATAGCGGCTCAACCAGCTTTCAGTGACATTGATCCGCTCGGCCATGACCTTCTGCCTGCCCTCATAATAGGCTTCCAGCGCGCGTAGATAATCCCGCGCGCGCTCGAGATCGCTGAGGTCTTCGCGCGCCCTGTTCTCAATGTCCGCTATGCGGAACGCTTCCTCGTCCGACAGTTCGCGAATATCGACGAGAAAGCGGAAGTCGGGATAATTGTGGCTACGCAGCCAGCTGATCGACCAATGGCGCCGCGCGCCGCAGATCACCTCGAAATCATAATCGGGTTCGCCCCGCACACGGCGGACAATTGCGGGCATCTCCTGCCGCCCTTGCGCCTTCATGCTCTCGATAAGATCGGCGCACCGCTCTTCGTTGAGCAAGGCATATTCGCGGTTATGCCCAGCCCACATCCGACAACGCGCGGGATCAACCAATTCATGGGTGCGGCTGACGACCGTCCCCGCCGCCAGTTCGGCCAATCGATTCTCCCGGCCTGTTAGGACATTGGCGCCCAACCCAGGCCGGCGCGGCGCGGGCGCACCCTCTTCGGGCGGATTGATTCCAGCGGCCAGTTCTGCTGCGAAACTCGCATTTTTTCTGCTCATGAAGCCGTTCCTTCACCCGGAATTGCACCGGTGCAATTTTGCCGTTTCACGCCAGACCTTCCTTGCGCAAACGGCTCAAATGGCTGGGCCACATCGCCCGAATATCCAACTCGAGTTCGGCATTCACCCCATCGAGATAGGTGAGGCAGCGGTTGCGGACGGCGCTGCTCGTCACCGGACCGTCAAGCTCATAGACCGTCATCAAACGGGCGGTCGCGTTGTCGATTTCGGCCGAGTCCTTGAGCGGAGTGCGCACCATCGCCTGACCGAACAGCGTCCGCATCAGATTGAGCAGTTCCTTCTGCATCGACTTGTTCTCATCGACCTTGGACGCGACGAAGCGCAGGAATCTGAGCGTCGGCGCGAAACCGCGTTCGGCCAGCGTTTCGATGGTCTCATCAAGCATCGCCAGAAACGCCGCGGTCGAGGAAAAGTCCATCACGGTTGGGGGCACCGGCACGACGAGTGCGTTCGCGGCGCGTAACACCGACAATGAGATGGCGCCGAGGGCCGGGGGCGGATCGAGGACGATGACATCAAAGCGATCGGAGATGCTGGCGATACCCTCGGAGAGGCGATCGATAAGCCCGCCCTGCCCTCGCGCCATCCGAGCCGCGATCTCATATTCCGACTGGAACAGCCGCAAGTTTGCCGGGATCAGTTCGAGACCGTCGAAATGCGTTTTGCGCAGCGCATAATCGAGCGAGGTCATCTCCTCCTCCCTGAGGAACGGGTAAAGCGTGTCCTCCTCGCTCAGGTCGAGATCAGGCACATAGCCGAACAACGTCGTCGCGGAGGCCTGACTGTCGCAGTCGATAAGGGCAACGCGGTAGCCCTGGATCGCGAGATATTGGGCAAGGTGGACCGACAAGGTCGATTTGCCGACACCGCCCTTGAAGTTTTGGACGGCGACGACACAGCATGGATCGTCAGCCGCCCGCCAGGGCCTGGTGCCGAACAGGCCTCGCATGTCGTTAAGTTGAGCAAGGGTGTAACCAACCCTGCGATTATTCTCGGTTCGCGGTGGTGGCGGAAGACGCCCATCCTTTTCGGCGTCGCGGATTGCAGCAGGCGTTCGCCCGACCAGATCAGCGGCCTTTCCGATCGGGAAGGTGGGCTCGCGGCGTTCATCCGCCCGTGCGCTGCGCGCAGAGTCGCGGAGGCGTTCCAGCACCGAGGAGGTACGCTGGGCAAGCGTCGCCACCGAGAGAAGGTCATGGGTGTCGTCGATGTCTAGTGATGCTGCCACAGGGCGCCCCTTTGCGAAACTGGGGGCATAGTAGCGTTACTTGCGCTTTTTCGTCAAATAGAAGCGAAATTTCGAAAGTAGGGCGCTCCTATGGACGACAATAGCGCCGAAAGTGGCGGCCGATGGCCTTTCAGGCGGCCCATCCTGACTCGGTGGGGGCACGACGAAATTGCACCGGTGCAATTTCGCTTATGGTCGCCCCCGTCGGGCGACGAAGCTCTCGCAAAAGCCCGTCCACGAACTGGTGAGTTTCGCGCCCTTGAGCTTCGCCAGACGGTCGCCCATCTGCTGGCGATAGGCGTCAGCGATAAGATCGATATCCCAGCCACCGCCATGTGACCGGGCGATGGTCGCCAAGCCTTCCGCGTTGAACCGGATCGTACCTTGTGGAAAGACGATCTCCGAACTTTTCTCCGGCGCGACCAGTGCGCTGATGGCGGCCTTCACGACCGATCCCACTTCCACCGTTTCGGCGACCGTCTCGACAGCGCCCTCCCGGCGTGCCTTGCGCCCCGTCGAGTGCCGCTCGATCTCATCGACGGTCGCGATCTGCGCCGGCGCATCCTTCGGCTCGAAACGAAACTCGATCTCGGTTACCGTCCGTCCCTGTCGTATCTCCTTCCACTCCACCCGGAAGTGGGCCAGCTGGTCGATCTCGGCCTTCGCCTTCTCGAGCACCTTGCGGCGGAGCTGCGCGAAATCCTTATACACGTCCGGCGATATGCCCAGCGCTGCGCGCAGCGCCGCCATATCGCCCTTCCACGTCGACTGGCGACGATGGAGCCGCAGCGATCCGATCTCATAAAGCTTGAGGGCATAGCTCGATCGAAAGCCGAGCACCGCCTGTCGATTGAGGACGGCATAGCTCTCGGACTCCTGAATGAGCTTGCGCGCGTCGGGCGTAAACTCCCATTCAATCCACCCCGCATCCGCACCGTCTGTATCTTCAGCCTCTTCGCGGGACGACGAGATCAGGGAAAAGCGCAGCGTAGCTTTCTTGCCGCGCCATGATCGGTCGTCGATCGCGAAGAGGGTGCGGTGAAGTTCCTCCAGCATGTCGGAGATACGTTCGTTACCCTTATGACCGCGGCGGATATCCGCCTTGCGCATGCGATGAGGCCGGTCCTGCCAGGCATCCCCGCCTGCGGTCAGGATCATCAACGCGAGCAACCGGGACGCCGTCAGGCTGAGCGATTGGCCTTTCACGAACTTGATCTCAACGATGCTGCCGGGTTTGGCGAATTCCTCGCCACCCTTCGCCTGCAAGGCCGCTGCAACACGCATGGCACGGCCTGGCGCCGAATCGGCTTGCGCCTCTTGCGCTGTATCGGCGCTTAGATTTTCCGCATGTTCCATGTCATATAGGCCGAGCGCATGTTGGGCAGATTCGCCTGATTGCTGCCTGACCTGTCCTCGCTCGTCAAGTCAGGGCAGGCTGAAACACTTTTGTCGCCCCCATCCGGTCAGGTTGGAATCATATGGCGCTTCTGGAAAAGCCGTGAGATTCCGCCGAGTCGCAATGCGATTCGCACTCTGCCCGTTTTCGGCTCGCTGACGCGCGATAAACGCGCCAGAATGCCACCATTCCAAAGCGCGGGATCGCCAGATGCTCTCGCCCCCAATCGGTCAGGATAGCCCCAATAGGTCAGCTATCTCCCCCCGACCGGTCAGGATGACGCCCCGCCGGGTCAGGCAAAATCCCCCGCGTGGTCAGGATAAACGCGACAGATCATTGAAATTACAGACCTTTTCGGCACCGAATCTGAATCACTTAGAATCATGAATCCTTCCGCTGCGAGCAGCGGCGTTGTTTTAGAATGATTCTAAAAGACCAAGCAGGCGATTCGCTGAGCCTCTCCGGTCGGACAGCGTAACCGATCCCCCTAGCTGGGGGGATACCTCCAGATCGGTGTTCCACGATAGCATCACGGTCTCGATCCTCGGCAGCTCCGCCCTGCGACGAGATCCTCAGCGAACGATCGTAGCTGCATCATCGCTCGTCGCCGCTGGGCAGACGCAGTGAGGAGGTTGCATGATCAATTTTGCCAAATTCGAGATCATCGGACGGATCGGTGAAATCGACGCCAAGCCCAAGGTCACAAACATCTCGGTATGCGCGAACTATCGCCGCCGCGGAGAAGGCGATCAGTGGATCGAGGATAGCTACTGGAACCGAGTCGTCATTTTCAGCGACGGCCAGCGGAAATATATCGATGAGAAGGCCCAGGTTGGCGATCTCGTGCGGATTGCCGGACGGCTCCGTGATACCTCCTACGAGCGCGACGGCACCACCCACTACACGACCGACCGGATCGTCGAAGAGTTCGGTGTGCTCGCAGCAAAGGCGGCATAAATCGCAGGACGCAGCGCCGATCGGCAAGAGGAGAGGGGGCATGCGCGGAGCGACCTTGGATTTCGATTGGAGTTTCGCCCATGCCCGCCACCATCGATGCAGCAGTCCGCGCCAAACAAATCGTCGAGAGCCTGGGCGGACGCTGGTCTGGATCGCGCGGAGAGTGCCGCTGCCCCGCCCATGACGATCACTCCCCCAGCCTTTCGGTCCGCCTGGGCACCAAGGCGATCCTGTTCAAATGCTTCGCGGGATGCACGTCGACCGATATCCTCAAGGCTCTGGATCGTCAGGGTTTGCACGATCGGGTGCCGGTTCACGTCGAACCACGCGCTCCGGCGCGCGATCTGAGCGGCTTGGCCAGGTCATTATGGCAGCACAGCATCCCCATCGCCGGCACACCCGCTGAAGCCTATCTTCATGCCCGGGGCCTTTACGCGCCAACGTCCGACCTTCGCTTCAACCCCCAGACGATCATAGGGAAGGGTAAGGATCGGCACTGTCTTCCCGCAATGATCGCTGCGGTGAGAAACGAGCTGGGCCTGGTCGCGGTCCACCGGACCTTCCTTGATCCCACGGACATTTTGCGGCGCCCCTTCCGCAAGCCCAAGCTGGCGCTGGGTCTGCTCGGGTCTGGCAGCGTGCGCTTTGGGGAGCCGGATGACGTTCTGGGCATTGCCGAGGGGATCGAAGATGCCTTGTCCGCCATCGACTGGTTCCAATTGCCGGTCTGGGCCGTGCTTGGTGCCGAGCGCTACGCTCATGTCGGCATACCGTCGCATGTGAAGCGCGTCATCGTGTTTGGCCAGCGGAACACGGCGGCGAAGATCTGCCTGAAGAGGGCAGGGGAGCACCTCAGCGCCAACGGGCGAAGGGTCGAGGAATGGCTCCCATCCGAGCATGACGATTGGAACGATGCTCTGCGCGATCGGCTTGCCCGCAACGCCGTTCCTCGCCCCGTGGTTCACACGCACTTCCACTGAAGAGAGGAGAGGAGGCCTCCGGCTTGTTGATCCGGTGATGGGCACCGGGCGATGCAATGGAGGCTTACAATGCGCACCTCAGCTGCTGCTCTCGAACTCGATTTTACCGAACCATCCATCACCGCGGCGAAGGCGATCCATGCCGTGCTGCACCAGGGCGATGGCCTGGACCGGCCTGGCTTGCTCCGGACGATGGAAACCGCCTATGGTTCAACCGCAGCCGATGGGCATTGGTCACTCCGCGACGCCTATGATGTGCTGGAGCTGGGCCAGGTCCTGCACCTCGCCACGCTTGACCTGCCGCAAGAGCCGGCTGAGTGCCTTGCAGCCCTGACCGCGCTCACCGCATCCCTGCCGACGCATACCGTGCGCAGCGAAGAACAGATCGCGCTCCAGCAATTTTCTACACCGGCCGCGATTGGCTATCTTGCCACGCTCGCCGCTCGCATTACCGCCGCGGATACCGTCCTGGAACCCTCCGCCGGCACCGGGCTCCTCGCGGTATTCGCCGCCCGCGTTGGCGCCAAGCTTGTCCTCAACGAGATCGATCCCGCGCGTGCCGCTATGCTCGAGGCAGCATTTCCCACCGCACCGGTCAGTCGCCACGATGGCGAACTCATCCACGATCTGCTGCCGCTGTCGATCCGCCCGACCGCCGTGCTCATCAACCCGCCCTTTTCCCGCAGCATGGGCAGGCATGCCGACCCGCTTGCCGCGTTCCGTCATCTGCGCGCCGCCCTGAAGCGGCTTGGTGCCGGGGGGCGCTGCGCTGCTATCCTTCCCGATCGCGTGGATACATCAAGCCGCGCCTGGACAAAGGCGACCGAGGGTTGCGCGATCACGCTCCACGTCGAACTGCCCGCGAAAGCCTATGCCAAACATGGCACCAGCCAGGTCGTGAAGCTGATTGTTCTGGAAAAAAGCTCCCAGGACGACGTGGCCCTCATCCGGTGCAACTCGCTCGCCGAGGTGCTTGCGGCGATCAGCACACCGGCAACGAGCCTTACGGCGACACCGCGATGCTCGCCAGTGCGCCTTGCTCCAACCCGTGCGCACAGATCCCTGCTCGGCGGTCTTTCGAGCAGGCCCCGGCTTTCGGCCCCGATCGCGAAGGCCGCCCCGTCTCTCGGCGCGCTCGATATCGGCTACGATGTCTTTGCCGAACCCGTACCAACCGGCGAAGCGGTCGGTGTCTACTTGCCGTACCGGCCGAGCCGCATCGCCATTCCCTGTGCATCCGCGCATCCGACCGCTCTGGTGGAATCGAGCGCCATGGGCTCGATTACGGCACCGCGGCCCTCTTACGTTCCCAAGCTGCCCACCCGCGTTGTCGCAGACCGGGTGCTGTCCGACGCTCAGCTCGAAACGCTGATCTATGCCGGTGACGCCTTCGAGCGAGACATTTCTGGCCTGTTCAAGGCGGCCGAGGAAGGATTGTCGCTTGCGCCCGACCAGGACGGCCGACCTTATCGGACCGGGTTCTTCCTTGGCGACGGCACGGGTGCCGGCAAGGGCCGTCAGGTTGCGGCCATCATCCTCGACCAGTGGCTGCGGGGGCGCCGCAAGCATATCTGGATATCCAAGACCGAGACGCTGCTCGAGGATGCACGGCGCGACTGGACCGCGGTTGGCGGTCTCGCGCTCGACATCCAGCATCTCAATCAGTGGAAACTCGGCACGCCGATCGGCGCGGCCGAGGGCGTGCTATTTCTCACCTATGCGACGCTGCGCTCCAACCGCGGCGACAAGGGCACCCGTCTTCAGCAGATTCTCGACTGGGTCGGTGACGATTTCGACGGCATGCTGGTGTTCGACGAGGCGCACGAAATGGCGAGTGTCGCCGGCGGCGAAGGCCGTTTCGGCACCAAGGACGGCTCCGATCAAGGCATCGCCGGCGTGCGCCTGCAAAACCTGCTGCCTCGCGCCCGCGTCCTCTACGTGTCCGCAACCGGCGCGTCGGACGTCAACAATCTTGCTTATGCCACCCGGCTTGGCCTGTGGGGTCCGACCACCGCCTTCGCCGATCGCCGCGCCTTCGTCGACAGTTTGCGTCGTGGCGGGATCGCGGCCATGGAATTGATCGCTCGCGACCTGAAGATGCAGGGCCTATATGTCGCGAGGGCGCTCAGTTTCGCCGGCGTCGAATATGACATCCTCGAACATCGCCTTACGCCCGACCAGGTCGAGGTCTATGATGCCTATGCCGATGCGTGGGCGATTATCCACGCCAATTTGCGCACCGCGCTCGATGCCACCCGGGTGACGGACAGCTTCTCCAACGACACCTACAACAGCGGCGCGAAGGCCGCTGCCCTGTCGATCTTCGAATCTACCAAGCAGCGTTTCTTCGGCCAGATCCTGATCGGCATGAAGCTGCCGTCGCTGATCCCGGCGATTCGTGCCGATCTGGCCCGGGGCGAGAGCGTCGTGATCCAGCTGGTCTCCACGTCCGAGTCGATGCTCAACCGGGCACTGGCCGCGCTGAATGCCGAGGACCGGGCGAATCTGGACATCGAGCTTTCACCCAAAGAGTTCGTCATGTCCTATCTCACGGCGGCCTTTCCTGTCCGACAGATGAAGACCTTCGTCGATGACACCGGCAAGACCCGCTCCGAGCCGATGTCCGACGAGGAGGGCCGTCCCATCTTCAGCCAGGAAGCGATCGAGATGCGCGACAATCTCGTCGAGCGGTTCTGCTCCCTGCCGATCGTAGGGTCCGCCCTTGATCATATCATCGGGCATTTCGGGAGCGATGCGGTCGCCGAGGTTACGGGACGCAGCCGGCGTATCGTCGTCGATGCGCACGGTCGCCAGCGTATCGAGAGCCGTTCGCCGCGAACAAACCTCGCCGAAACCGACGCCTTCATGCGGAACGAGAAGAAGATCCTGATCTTCTCGGATGCTGGCGGCACTGGGCGCAGCTATCACGCCAGCCTCACCGCCGAGAACCAGTCGCGCCGCAACCATTATCTGCTCGAGCCTGGTTGGCGCGCTGACGCTGCCATCCAGGGTCTTGGCCGTACCCACCGCACGCATCAGGCAACCGCGCCGCTGTTCCGTCCGGTATCAACGGACTGCCGCGGCGAGCGGCGCTTCATCTCGACGATCGCCCGCCGCCTCGACAGCCTTGGCGCCCTGACACGGGGCCAGCGCCAGACGGGCGGCCAGGGTCTGTTCGACCCGCGGGACAATCTTGAAAGCGACTATGCCAAGGAATCCCTCGAGGCATGGTTTCGCCTTTTGGCCGACGGCAAGCTGCGCTCGACCACGCTCGACGAATTCCAGACCCTCACCGGACTTGAGCTGGAGGGCGAAGGCGGCGGGCTGAAGGAGGAGCTGCCGCCCATTCAGCGCTGGCTCAATCGCATTCTCGCGCTGCGGATCGCGCTGCAGAATGCAATCTTCGATGAGTATCTCGGTCTGATCGAGGCCCGGATCGAGGCGGCGCGCGAAGCCGGCACGCTCGATCTTGGTGTCGAGAGCATCAATGCCGAACGCATCACGATCCTCGATCGCACGGTGATCCGGCGCGACCAGACGAGCGGCGCGGAAACCGAGATCCTGCGCCTCGAAACGGAGGAGCGCTACAAGCCGGTCCCGCTGGACCGCGCGTTGCGGATCCTCGGCGACGACGCGCGCCCAATCGTCAATCGCAAGTCCGGCAGGGCCGCGATCCGGTGCAGCACCTATTCGCTCACCGACGACGATGGCGAGATCGTTCGCCGCTACGAGTTGGTTCGACCGACCCGTTCCGAGCGGATGCGGCAAGACTTGCTGCTCGAAACGATGTGGGAAGAGACCAGCGAGAAGGAATTTTCGGCGCTGTGGCAGGCCGAGGTAGAGGAGATGCGGGACAAGACCCGCACCAGCACGCTCTATTTGGTCGCGGGCCTGCTCCTGCCGGTCTGGGATCGCCTGCCCGACGATCATGTTCAGGTCTGGCGGCTGAACACCGATGACGGCCAGTCCTTCCTCGGCCGGATCGTCCCTGCACCGCTGGTGTCGAAGCTCGCGGACGCCTTCGGGATCAATGCCGCCATCACCGTGTCGGGCGACGATACCGCAAAGCATGTGATGACGACCGGCGAGATATCGTCCGTCGGAGCCTACCGGCTCAAGCGCAGCCTGGTCGCCGGCCAGCAGCGCCTCGAACTGCTCGATTGGCCGCACACGCGGCTTGCCGAACTCAAGGCGGCAGGCTGTTTTACCGACATCATCCAGCACAGGACGCGGATGTTCGTCCCCGTCGCGCAGGCCGCCGCCGTCATCGAGCGCATCACCGCCTGACGATCCAGGTCCTCTCTCCGCGCTCAGCGCAGGAGAGGGGAGGGAGCCTTCGGCTTTGTGGGCCTGATGAGCAGGCTCGCGTGACCGTCGAGGCGGCGCGCCAGTTCCAGATGGAGACGACCGATGATCCAGTCCGTGAAGGTCAAGAACCTCTCGCTGTCCAAGGACAATGTCCGCAAATCCAGCCGTGAGGCCGGTATCGACGCCCTCGCTGCCAGCATCGCAACGCAAGGCTTGTTGCAGAACCTCATCGTTACCCCGCTCAAGAAGGCGGGCCATTTCACCGTTAAGGCGGGCGGGCGCCGGCTGCGCGCACTCCAGAGCCTGATCGAACAGGGCACGTTGCCCGCCGACCATGTCGTGCCTGTCCTCGTCCTTACCGACGACGACAACTCGGTCGAGGCCAGCCTGACCGAGAACTTCCAGCGCGTTCCGATGAACCCGGCGGATGAAAGCACCGCGTTCAACTTCCTCATCCAGAAGGGGATGACCGCCGAGGACGTTGCCAAGCGACAGGGCGTCACCACCCGCTTCGTCGAGCAGCGGGTGCGGCTTGCCGAGCTCGCGCCGAGCGTGTTCCAGGCGCTCGCCGCCGGCGAAATCACCCTGGGTGTCGCCCAGGCCTATGCCGTGACGAGCGACATCGATCGTCAGGCGCGAGTCTTCACACAGATGAGCACTTCCTATTACGGCGATCAGCCCGACAACATCCGGCGTGCGATCCTCAACGGCACGATCAAGGCGAACGATGCCAAGGCGCGGTTCGTCGGTCGCGATGCCTATGTTGCGGCAGGCGGCCGCATCGAGGGTGATCTCTTTGCCGCCGAGGGGGATGAGAACTGGATCGACGTCGATCTTCTCGAAGATCTTGCCGGCAAAAAGCTGGAAGCGGCCGCTGCCCAACTCGCGCAGGCGGAGGGCCTCGCGTTCGTGACGCCAATCGCGGCCACTCACGTTCCCTATGATCTCGAGCGTCAGCTTCATGAATTTCACGCGCCCGCGCGGCCGCTCAGCGAGGAGGAAAGCGCGCGTGTCGAAGCGCTTTCGGCCGAAAATGACCAACTCGTCGAGCAGCTTGAGTGTGAACTGACCGACGGGACGCCGGAAGCTGAAGCGGCGAACGATCGCCTCGACGAGATCGAACGGGAGCTTGAGGGCATCGAGGATTCCCGTCGCGAGATCGATCCGGCGGTCCGGGCGCAGATCGGGACGTTCGTCTATATCGGTGGCGATGGCGAAGCCCGCGTTCACACCCGCATGTTCAGTGAGAAGCCCGTTGTCGATCCGAATGCTCCGCCCAAGGCGACGGGCGGTGCCAATGGTGAAGACGGCGCCGACGACATCGATCATGGACCCAAGCTCAGCGCTACGCTGATTGACGAACTGGCGACCCAGCGCCGGCAAATCCTCGTCGCCCATATCGCCAGCGATCCGGCGATGGCGCTGGACCTCACCATCTTCCTGATGGCGCAGAATGTCGTCTTCGAGCAGAATTACGTCCGCAATCACTCGACGCTCAAGTCCGGCGGCGCGCAATTCCCGATCTTCGGCTTCCGCGACGAAGGGTCGATGGCGTCGCAGACCATCGAGGATCAGCGCCAGCGTCTCGATACGAGTTGGGCCGGTTACAAGACCATGACCGAGCGCTTCGAAGCCTTTCGTGCGCTCGACGACGAGGCCCGCGGCAGTTGGGTGGCCTTCTCGATCGCACGTACGCTGGAACCGAGCCTGAACATTGCTGAGGGCGGACGGTCCAACGGGTTCCATGACCATCTTGGTCGCGCGCTCGACATTCAGGTCGAGCATTGGTGGCGCCCCACGGCCGAAAATTTCTTCGGCCGCGTCAAAAAGGAGGTCATGCTCGCCGCGCTCGAGGACATTGGCGGGCCGATCCTGCGCGGGCGCTACAAGGACGCCAAGAAGGGCGACCTTGCCGCAACCTGCGCCTCGCTCTGCAACGGGCAGGGGATCGTCGAGGCCGAAATCCGCGAAAAGGCGACGGCCTGGCTGCCTGATGCCATGCGCTTCGACGCCATCGAGCAGCCCGAGACCATCGCGCTGCGCTCGACGTTTATCGACGAGGCCGATGATGTCGATCCCGGCGATGATGGTGATGATATCGATGATGAGTCGGATCTGGAGGACGAGCCGCACGACGATCAGGAGGATTTGAGCGAGGCGGCCTGACGCCCGTTTGCACGGTTCGAGGCGACTGGGGGCGGCACTCTTCGCGGAGTGTCGCCCCTCCTTTTGTGCCCCGGCGGCAGGCTCTCTGAGGGGAGGGTGCTGGTCCGGGATCGCCTCTACCAGATCAGGAGAATGACCGTGGCAAAGACCACCGATAAACCCTCGCCTGCCGACACCATCACCAACGCGATCATCGACAAACTCGAAGCGGGCGTACGCCCTTGGGTGAAACCATGGCGGCCGGGCCTTGGCGGCCGTCCCCTTCGCGCGACCGGCGACCCGTATAAGGGCATCAATTGCTTCTGGCTGTGGCTCTGCGCCGAAGGCGCCGGCTACCATTCTCGCACCTGGATGACCTATAAGCAGGCGCAGGCGCTGGGCGGCCAGGTCCGCGAAGGCGAGCGGTCGCAAATCGCCATCTTCTACAAATCCTACAGCAAGACGGTGGAGTCGCCCGTCACCGGCGACTCCACGGACGAAATGCGACGCGTGCTGCGATCTTATGCCGTCTTCAATGCCGATCAGATCGAGGGGCTGCCGGAGAAGTTTTATCCATGCCCCCTCAGCGTTGTCGCCCCCGACGACGAGCTGCCGGCTCGCGCAGAGCGCTTCCTCGATGCCCTTCCGGCGAGGGTTCACCAGTGCGGCGATCGGGCCTTCTACGACCGTGTTGCCGACAGCATCACGATGCCGCCCGTCGCGTTGTTTTCCACCCGTGCCTATTTCGCTTCGACGTTAGCGCATGAGGCAGGGCATTGGACCGGCCATCCTGACCGGCTCAACCGAGAATTCGGCAGGAAATTCGGCGACAACGCCTATGCTTTCGAAGAGCTTTGCGCCGAGATGACATCCGCCCTGCTTGGCGCGGATCTTGGCCTCCCGACCGCCCATATCGACGATCATGCAGCGTATATCGGCTCGTGGCTCGCGGTGCTGCGCAAGGATTCCCGCGCCATCATGACGGCTGCGGCAAAAGCCGAAGCGGCCGCCGCCTTTCTGCTCCGCGCAACTGGCCTCGCCACGCCGGACGTCGCCCAGGAACAGATCCGTGAAGCAGCATGATCGCGGCGATCGCCCGCCCAGACCCCGGCGGCTACCGCCGGTTCGCCGCAGCGTTCAGCCACGCAAGGACAGGGGAGGAGAGGGAGCCTTCGGCTTTTTGAGCGCGCCAGAGCGCTCAGAAGGAGGCTCCCATGCTCTACGATACGCTCTACCGCCACAATCAGGCCCTTTCCCCCGCCGGTCTGGACCATCTGTCGGCGGCGCTCCACGCCCTCAACGCCGCCGTCGACGATTGTCAGCGTGCCGGCAAGCCTGTCGCCGGCGACGCGGCAATCCTTCTTCTCATCCGCCATCTGGCAGACGTTGCCGAACGCGATACGCCCAGCGTGAACGTCCTTCGCCTCCGTTGCGAAGCGGATCGCCGGGCGGTCGCCGCCGCGCCAGCGCTGCTCGACATCGCCGGGAAGAGCGTCGGCGGAAACTACCACGCCAAACGTACCTTCCACTATCAGGCGCGTCGCGCGCTTGCACGTCTCGCCGCGGCCATCGGCCTCGACGCGGACGACGCCCGTATCAACACCGTCATGGGTGCCGATCACGAAGACGGCACGACGGAGTTGCGCCACGCGGATCTCGCCGTTCGCGTGGTCCCGCGCGGCTTCCTCCCGGACAGCGAGGTATCGATCAGCCGCTGTCGCGACGGGCAGGAGGTTGGCAAGCCTCACCGCGCGCCGATCTCCGAGTTGCTCGACGTGGCCGCGTTCCAGCGTCGGCTTGCCGGCACGCCCGGCGATATCGGCACTGTGCGCCTCGCCGCCGCCGCCTGAACTCCCCAATTGCAGGAGATCCCTCATGGGTTGGCTCTTCATGCGCGATATGGATGGCTACGCCACTGCGCGCTCTTATCTCGACAACCAGTTCACCTATGCGCACGCGGATCATCGTCTCACGGTTCTCGCGTCTTCGATGGTCGGTTCGACCTATTACGCGGCGTGCGAACGGATCGAGGCGTCCGGCGCTCGGGCCGTCTTCGCCGTCGTGTGCCTGACCAAGCAAAGCACCGGCGCGCGCGACGGCTGTACGTTCGGCTACAAAGATATGACGGAAACGATGGGACCGTGCGAAAGCGACTGCCCCGCTGCAATTCTCGATGAATTGACCGAGACCGACAGCATCTACGCTTCCGAATGGCGCGCACGCTGTCGTGCCAACCTGGTTCGTCGCAAGCTCGAACGCGCGAAGCCGGCCCCGAAGCCGGGACAGACCATCGTCTTCGACGAGCCTTCGTTTCAATGACGGCGAAGATCGCGACCGCTTCACGGTCATTGCCAATCCGAAGGGCAAGGCACCGCTCTTTCGCGATCCCATAACCGGCGCCGTGTGCCGGATCGCAAAGTTCAAGACGCGTGCATACCGGCTTATCAACCCGACCATCGTCCCGAAGGACGCGACCGATGGTTGAGCGCGCGCCAGTGATCGCGGCCTGGGGCGCGGGCGTCGATTCCACCGCCATGATCATCGGTTTCCGTCGAGCGAGGCGAGCCGATCGATATGGTGTTGTTCGCCGATACCGGATCCGAGAAGACCGATACCTATGCGTTCATTCCGGTCTTTCGTCGTTGGATGGACCGTCACGATGTCGCGTCCGAGATAGTCCGCTACGAACCGCGAAATTTCAAGCATTGGCCGCCCTATGATAGCTTGGGCACCAACATGCTGACCAACGCTACCCTGCCGTCCAAGGCATTTGGGCGGGGGTCGTGCTCGCTCAAATGGAAGGTGGCGCCGCAGGACAAATGGACGGCGCAATGGGCGCCCGCGATACGGTGCTGGGGAGAGGGCGGACGTGTCGTCAAACTGATCGGCTATGACTGTTCCAGTGCCGATCAGCGACGCTATGCGCATGCCGAGGGATATGCCGACCCTCGCTATGACTATCGGTATCCCCTTCGCGAACTGGGCTGGACCAGAGCGGATTGCGCTGCGCGTATTGAGCGCGCGGGCCTCCCTGTACCGCCCAAATCCTCATGTTTCTTCTGTCCCGCAATGCGGCCGCACGAAGTGGAGGCGCTCTCCAAGGATGAGCTTCGCACCATCGTTCTGATGGAGGCCCGCGCAAAACCGCGCTTGCGCACGATCGAAGGCCTTTGGCGCAAGCCCGTTGTCGGGCGCGGCGGGGCGTTACCGAGACCGGGCAATATCACCGCGTATATCCGTGCGCTCGGCCTTCTGCCACCGAGCGAGGTTGATCGGATCGTCGCGGATGCACCGCTCGCGCTGGTCGCTTTCCAGGCGGCGCAAGCGCGCAAACCCGTCGAGCAGCGCATGTCGATGGCGCGCTGGCTCGACGCATTCCACCGAGGTCAGTCCGCAGGCTGACCCCCTCACTAGCTACGGAGACTCTCATGGCCGATCGCGCTTCCGTCGCGATCCGCATCGGCGGATCGCTGTCCCCTGACCTCCTTCCCGGCTTCTGCGCTGCTGTCGCGAGCGACGGCGCCTTCACGGATTGGGAGGGCACCGCGTTCGATCCGGACGATCTCGATACGAGCGTTCCCCTGTACCTGGCCGATCATGAGGTTGCCTGGGGCCGGTTCGAGGCGATCGAGACTTTCTGTGTCGATCATGCCCTTGTCTTCGCCCGCTGGGCTGGCGGCGCTCCTGGGGCGTTCGGCCCGGAGCGGGTGGTCTTTGACGGCACGACCGTTCGGCGTTTCAGCGCCTCGGACGATGACGAGATCCTCATCTCGGCGGAAACGGTGCGCGGTCTCGGCAGCTACGCGGCGGTGCTGTCGCATCTCGCAGCGGCGGAAATGGAGATACCCCCGTTCCGGATCGACGGCAGAGGCTGAGGGCAAGGCGAAACTGGTCTGTGTCGACACCTCCCCGCCAGAGGATGCCGCATATGGGCGCCCGCGAGGCGCTGGCAACCCGCGAACGGCGGGCCGAGTTGCCGTGTGCCACGGCTGCCCGCACCACCCCTTGTTCGCGAGTTTCCCTCGGCTGTGCCTCGGTGCCAGCCCCTCTTTTGCGAGCGCCCGGAGGATGCGCATCCGGCGGAGAGGCCGCCGGCACAGACAGAAAGGCTCGCTATCATGTCCACATCGCTTGCAGCCGCACTCGCGGCACTGGAGCTAGGGCACCTCGAACCCCGCGCTGAAGACCTCAGTGGCATGGCGCCGCCACCAACCGAGGCCCTGGAGCACACCGTCACCGCAATCTGGAGCGATCTCTTCACGACGATGGGAAACACCTCGCTGGAGCGCGACATCGAAGACCTGGGCTGGGGCCTGGTGAACCTCTTCCACCGCGCCGCCGCCAAGAAACACGGGCTGGTCGATCGATTGACCGACGACATCCGCCTTCTCCTCGCCGAACAGGACGGCTCCGAAATCAGCACGGCCAATCTTGAGGAGAAGATCGATCTCGCCAAGAAGGTCGAGGAATCCGCTGGTGCCTTCGAGATCATGCGCGATGTCGCCGCCGCCCACTATATCCGGGAGACCGGGAGATCGTGGGTGCCATCGTCCGGCAACCGCATCTCGCTCGGCGTCACCGCCGGGATCGTCGATGGCCATGCCTTCCTGCGAGCGCGCCGCGAGCGGGCTCTGAACGCCAACACCGCGCAGGGTACGCCCGTTGTGTTCGCCGGTGGCCGCCTCAGCTTCGCTAACGACGAAGATATGAAGACGTTCGCCGATAACCTGCTGGCCACCCTCAACAAGGTTCGCGCCCATGTCGGCGACATGTATCTCGTACACGGCGGCGATATGAAAGGTATCGAGCGTCTTGCAGCGTCCTGGGCCGAGCAGAATGGCATCCAGCAGGTGCGGTTCGGTCTCGATCGCAAACTCGGGGATCGCGCGGGCTTCCGTCGCAACGAGCAGATGCTCTCGCTCAAGCCGCGGTTCGTGGTCGCCTTCCAGGGCAACGGCGTGACGGAGCGGCTTGTCATCGAAGCCAAGGCTCGGGGACTGCGTGTCGTTGATCGACGCGGCCCATTGGGAAGCCCTCCTTCAGCTGCCCGTCGCGGTGCGGACTGAAGCCGCGGGCCGCCGGTTTTCCGGCGGCCCTTTTTCGCTCCGTTCACCGTCGTCCCCTCGGAATTCCCGCAGGCGAGAGGGGAGGGCGCCGAGGCCCTTCTGGTGTCGCTGAGCAGCACTGGAACCCGTCGGCGGTTTTGGCGGCCGGGACGCGGTTCGCAGTCCACCGGCCATCCGCGTTGCCGACGCTGCGCCGGCTGTCGCCCTTACCACGAACTAGAGAGAGATGATGATGCACGAATTGCATGATGAGGAACTGCGCGCTCTGCTGGCGTTCCGGCAGCGTCACGGGCGCTGCTGGAAGGCCGCGCTGCTGCTACGCTGGTCGGCCGGCGCCGACACCCATGAACCGGGTTCGGCGCATCTGCGCCATCTGCGCAATATCGCAGGACCGCGCTGGTTGATCGGGCTTCCTGCCGGTACGCTCGATGATGCCGCGCGCCGTTTCGCCGGGATCGCCGATCCGGCGCTGGTCGCCACTTTCATGGCGAATGCTGTGGGATTTGCCCGCGGTGCGGCGGGTAGCGTGAAGATCGCCCCCGCGAGTGCCGCACATTCGCTGGCGATCGCGATCGAACTCGGCCTCAAAGCCTTTCTGATGAAGGCCGGCTACGCCGACGACTGGAACCGTGTCCATATTCGGCATGACCTCGAAAAGGCCCTGGCGCTTGCGATGGAGGCGGGCCTGTCGGGCCTGCCTCCAGAATTGCCGGAACTCGCAGCGATCCTTTCGCCGGCCTATCGCCGCCACCAGATCGACGCCTTGTTCCGGGCCGGAGCGTCACCCTTCGATGTGGCCGACGCCTCTCACTGCGTCGACCATCCCTTCTTTTTGACCTGATCCCTAAGTCGGTCGTTCGGTCCTTCCAACCCGCTCCCCTTCGGGCCGAGTTGCCGTGTGCCACGGCTGCCCGCACCACCCCTTGTGTCGGCGTTCCCCTGCGCGGCTGACGCGCTCCGGTGGAAGCACCGCCCATGCCCGCCTTTTTCGGGGGTCAGTCGAAGGGACGGTCCCTTCGGCACCCAAAAAAGGAACCTCGACATGCAGAACCTCGTCATCCTCGCCGGCAATGTCGGCGCCACGCCGGAAGCCCGCACCACCCAGAGCGGCACCAAGATCACCCACTTCAGCCTCGCGACCTCGCGGCCCAAGCGCGACAGCAACGGCAAGATCGTCAAGGACGACAATGGCCGGCGGATCGAAGATACCGAATGGCACCGGATCACCTGCTTCAACGGCGTCGGCAAGACCGTCGAACAATATGTCGACAAGGGGATGAAGGTGATGGTGCGCGGCCGCATCCATTACACCCGCTGGACCGACAACGAGAATATCGAGCGGTACGGCGTCGAGATCATCGCCGACGAGGTGACCTTCCTCACCCGCGCCAAGCCCGCCAGTGGCGACCAGGGCGGCAATGACAGCTCGATCGATGACGACGAAATTCCCTTCTGAAACCCGCGAAGGCCCGGTGGCAGCAACCACCGGGCCTTTTGCTGTTTCGGCATTCCTCTGCTCGGGCTTGTCAGAAATCCATATATCCAATATTATCGATATATGGACAATGATTCTGCTATCAGCGCACTGGCGGCGCTTGCCCAAGGCACTCGCCTTGATGCGTTTCGCTTGCTGGTGCGTCATGAGCCCGATGGCCTGGCCGCGGGCGAAGTCGCCCGCCAGCTCAATATCCCCCAGAATACGATGTCATCGCATCTGGCCGGGCTTGCGCGTGCGGGCCTGATCCGTGCCGAGCGCCACAGTCGCCAGATCATCTACCGCGCCGACCTCGATCAGCTCAAGGCGCTGACCCTGTTCCTGGTCAAGGATTGCTGCGGCGGCAGGGCGGAACTGTGCGAGCCGCTGATCGCGGAGCTTGTTCCCTGCTGCTGACGGAGCCCTGTATGCCCGACCGTATTTATAATGTCCTGTTCCTGTGTACCGGAAACTCGGCGCGTTCCATCCTTGGCGAAGCGGTCATGAACAAGCTCGGCGAGGGGCGTTTCAGAGCCTATAGCGCCGGGAGCCAGCCAAAAGGGCAGGTCCACCCAATGGCATTGTCGGTGCTTCAGGGGCTCGGCTTCGATACCGCCGATATGCGGTCCAAGAGCTGGGATGAGTTTGCCGGTTCCGGCGCGCCGCAGTTCGATTTCATCTTCACGGTCTGCGACAATGCAGCCGGTGAGACCTGTCCGGTATGGATCGGTCATCCCATGACAGCGCATTGGGGCATTGAAGACCCTGCCGCGATCGAGGGCGAGGGGCAACGCGAGGCCTTCCTGCAGGCGCTGCGCTATTTGCAGAATCGCATTGCGCTGTTTCTGGCGCTCCCGATCTCGAGCCTCGATGACATGGCGATGCGACGCAAGCTCAAGGACATCGGACAGAGCGAAGGCGCGAGCGCCAAGGCGGAGGCGAGTGAATGACCGTGGACATCATCATCTACCACAATCCCGAATGCGGGACGTCGCGCAATGCGCTCGCGATGATCCGCAATGCCGGGATCGAACCGCATGTGGTCGAATATCTGAAGACGCCGCCTTCACGCAGTCAACTGGAAAGCCTGATCGCACGCGCCGGGATCGGTGCGCGCGCCTTGTTGCGCGAGAAGGGCACGCCCTTTGCGGACCTCGGCCTGGGCGATGAAGGCCTTTCCGATGCGGCGCTGATCGACGCAATGATGGCCCATCCCATCCTCATCAACCGTCCGCTCGTGGTCTCGCCGCTCGGCGTCAAGCTCTGCCGCCCTTCCGAAGCGGTGCTGGAACTCATCCCCGCGGCCCAACGCGGTGCTTTCGCCAAGGAAGACGGCGAGCAGGTCGTCGACGCTGCCGGCAACCGCGTCACGGCAGGCTGAACGATGGCAGCGTTCACGGTCCGGCCGGCGGTCCTCGCCGACGCGCCGGCGATCGCCGCCATCTACGCCCATCATGTCCGGGAGGGCACCGCCAGCTTCGATACCAGCCCGCGCTCGGTGATGGAGACCGAAGCCAAGATTGACGTATGCATTGCGAAAGGCTGGCCGTTCCTCGCCGCCCAGCAGGGCGGCCATGTTGTCGGCTATGCCTATGCCACGCAGTTTCGCGATCGGCCTGCCTATGCATCGAGCTGTGAGAACTCGATTTATATCGATCCCGGGCATCAGCGCCGAGGTGTCGGAAAAGCGCTGCTTGCTGCTCTGCTGACACAGGCCGAGGTGGCAGGATTTCGCCAGATGATTGCCGTCATCGGCGGGGGTGAAGCGGCATCGATCGCCCTCCATGCCAAGCTCGGCTTCGAACATGCCGGAACGATGCGGTCGGTGGGACGCAAGTTCGGACGCTGGCTCGACACCATCTACATGCAGATCGCGCTGGGCGTCGGTGACGCCGCCCCACCGCTCAAGGAACCGCAATGACCCAGACCCGTCGACCACGGCTATCCTTTCTCGATCGCTATCTCACCTTGTGGATTTTTCTGGCGATGGCCCTGGGCGTAGGCCTTGGCACGAGCATCGAGGGCCTACCTGCCGCGATCAACGGCCTGTCCTGGGGCACCACGAATATACCGATCGCGATTGGCCTCATCCTGATGATGTATCCACCGCTGGCCAAGGTTCGCTATGAGGAGCTGCCGCGCGTCTTCGAGGACAAGCGGGTGCTGGCGATATCGCTTGTCCAGAACTGGATCATCGGCCCGGTGCTGATGTTCCTCCTGGCCGTCATCTTCCTGCGCGCCGAGCCGGCCTATATGACGGGTCTCATCTTGATCGGGCTGGCCCGATGCATCGCGATGGTCATCGTCTGGAACCAGCTTGCCAAGGGCGACAATCAATATGTCGCGGCGCTGGTGGCGTTCAATTCGATCTTCCAGATCCTGTTCTTCAGCCTTTATGCCTGGTTCTTCCTCGCCTTCCTGCCGCCCTTGTTCGGGCTGGAGGGCAGCGTCATCAACGTCAGTTTCTGGATCATCGCGCAAGCGGTCGCGGTCTACCTCGGTATCCCTTTCCTCGCGGGATATCTGACCCGGAAGGGTCTTGTCGCGGCCAAAGGGCGCGACTGGTACGAGGGCGTATTCCTCCCCAAGATCGGTCCGGTCACGCTCATCGCCCTCCTGTTCACGATCGTTGCCATGTTCAGCCTGAAGGGCAGCGAGATCGTCACGCTCCCTGGTGACGCCGTCCGCATCGCCATCCCGCTGACGATCTATTTCGTTGTCCAGTTCTCGATCAGCTTCTTCATGGGCAAGCTTATCGCCAGCGACTATCCACGCACGACGGCGGTGGCTTTCACGGCTGCGGGCAATAATTTCGAACTGGCCATTGCCGTCGCGATCGCCGCTTTCGGGCTGGCGTCCCCGGTCGCTTTCGCAGCCGTCATCGGCCCACTGGTGGAGGTGCCAGTGCTGATCCTGCTGGTGAATGTCGCCTTCTGGTTCGGTCGCCGCTGGTTTCCCGATACCGTGCCCGAGGAAGGCCGATGAGCGAGGACATCATGGCCTTTGAACGCCTGCGCCAGCTATCCGAGCCGGATTATCTACCGGCTCTGAAGATGGCATTTGCCCGCCGGCGGCCCGCGCTTGGTCTCGGCCCGAACGATCCGCCGCCGCGCATTCTTCTCCTCTATGGCAGCTTGCGGGAGCGATCCTACTCGCGGCTTGTGGTGGAGGAATCTGCGCGGCTGCTCCAGTTTTTCGGATGTGAAACGCGGATATTCGATCCTTCTGATCTGCCGCTTCCCGACCAGGTCGAAGGGGACGATCACCCGGCCGTTGCCGAACTACGGGCGCATTCCTTGTGGTCGGAAGGGCAGATCTGGTGCAGCCCGGAACGGCATGGGCAGATCACCGGTATCATGAAGGCCCAGATCGACCATCTGCCTCTGGCGTATCAAGGCATGCGCCCGACACAGGGGCGGACCCTGGCTGTGATGCAGGTCAGCGCGGGTTCGCAATCCTTCAACAGCGTCAACACACTGCGCATCCTTGGCCGGTGGATGCGCATGTTCACGATCCCCAACCAGTCGAGCGTGGCCAAGGCGTTCGCCGAATTTGACGATGACGGCCGCATGAAGCCGTCGAGCTATTATGATCGCATCGTCGATGTGGTCGAGGAGCTTGTGCGCTTTACCGTCCTGCTGCGGCCGCATGCGGACCAACTCGTCGATCGCTATTCCGAACGGAGCGAAGCGGGCATTCCTGTAGACCCATCGAACGATCTCTCGTCGATCGCGATAGCGCCCCAAACCATACGGGGATGAGCCATTGGCATGCGGCAGACCATCAGTCCCCATCCTACGACTGGTCAGCCAAGTGCTTTTGGGCATCATCGGCATTCCATTTGTGGGAATGGGGGCGATCCTATTGCTGTGGGACACGGCTGGCAGTGCTTTTCTGACTGGGGCCGATCTCGCTGCACGGCTTGTGGCCGTTGCAGCGATCGTGGGCGGCACTTTCTTTGGCTTCTGTGCTCATATCGAAGCTGACTATTGGCGTGCGGCGCTGATCGCGGGCGGTGGCCTGGTCATAGCTGTCGGCGCCTTGGCGCTCGTATAGAATTCGGTCAGGATGCCGATACGTTCAGGGCGTTCTGGAGCGCAGCAATGCTTTCGACGACATCCTCGAACGCGGGCGCCGCGCCGAAGATCATGCCCGTCATCGCGCGATAGTCACGGCGCAAATCATCGACCATGTCGCCCTCGGGGCACAGCGCGAAGCTTCCAGGCACGGCGGTCGCGAGATCGAAGGCGGGCCGGTTGAAGAACAGCCTGGCATGGGCGACGCAATCACGTCCAAGCGCCGGATCAGCCAGCGCGCGCTTGCCCGCGTCGGATTGCAGCAGCTCATAGAGGTCATAATAATGGCGCGACACGCGCTGCCCGTTGCCGCGCAGGACGCCGCGGATCTCGAACCAGCGCCGCAGGCCGTGGAGGATGACCACCTTGTCCCAGAACGTCCGTTCCGCATCGACGATCGTGATATTGGTGATGGCCAGATCGATCCCCGGCACGTCGTTTTCGAGATAGGGCCGGACCGTATGTAATGCGTGGGGATCGAGCGCGGACTTCGCGCCAGACTCGATCTTCACCGCCTTACCGACATAGGCGTCGACAGGCGTGACCGTGGGATAGCGTAGATAAAGCGCCTGCGCGTCCTCGGGGTCCGGTTCGACGCGCCATTGCCCGATGGCGATGTTCAGGCGGTCTGCGGCTTCGCCAACGAGCGTGGCGAGCTGGTCGTGCAGCGGTCCTTGGATATGCGCCTCGCAGGCTTCGCGGATTGCGTCGAGCGCGGCTTGCCGTTTCTTTCCGCTCATCGCCTCGAGTTCGGCGATCGAGGCGGTCTGCCCGAGATCGTCGCGAAAGACGGTGACGTCGATATCCTCGGAGAAGCGCCGGATGAGCCCGAAGCCCTTCGACAGCGAGGTGCCGCCCTTGAACAGCAGGCGTGGACCTGGCGGCAATCCGTTGAACAAGGCGTCGAGCGTCCAGCAGACCCAGAAATCCTTTTCGACATTCTGGGGCGTGGTGCCGATGCGTTGCGCGGTCGTCGTGAACAGGCCGAGACGGGTCTCGTTGTCCGCGCTGATGATCCGGTCATAGTCAGGATTCATCATGCGGCCGATGCCTGGCTGGCCAGCAGTGGCTTGAGATACGCCTGCATCCATGCCGGCAATGTCGGTAGGCCATCGACCAGATCGTCGCGCAGGGTTTTGCCCTGTCGGGGGTCATGCAGCAGCGTCCTGAGCCGCCGGTGGACCATGGCATCGTCCTGACTATCACCGCCCATAGTATCGCGCAGCCAATGGAGTGCCTGGACGATACGCATCGCGGGCCGGCCCGCCCAGAAAAGCTTGCTGGCGGCGGTCAGGCGGAAGCTGATGGTGAGATGGCCGAGATGGATTGTCTTGAGGCGCGCATCGGTATGAACGACGATCCTGGCCGGGACTGCATTGGTGAGGCCCAGATCATTGGCGGCGGTCATGCCGTCGACCAGCACCCGGATCTGATCGCGGCGGGCGACCGCATCGATGACCTCGCGCGGATCAGGCGGGCTGCTTTGCTGGGTCAGGCTGTTGCGCCCTGGCTTGTCGTAGAGGCCGCGGTCGATCCGGCGGAGCATGTCGGCGGTCACAAGGCGTTGCAGTGTCTTGTCGACCGCATCGCGGCTGCCCAAGTCAAGGAAATCCCCAGGCGTCCACACCGCTTTGGGCGCGCGCGCGTCGATCCGCTGGAGAATGGCGGCTTTGAGGTCGGGAGCATCAGTGGCCATGTCCGAAATATCTATACAAATTTCGGACAAAAGTAAATCGAACCCGTCCGAAATTTGTAGACAGATTTCGGACAGCACTTTCGGCTTGCCCTTTGCGATCTGTCAGCGGCAATGGCCTGCCGCATAGCGCTGCCATCGCAGCACTGTGCCCGTCGCGATCATCGCGCAGCTCAGGTCGCCGATCCCCGGCGCAGAACACCAGGCCCCGGTGCGATCCCCTTTCGCGTTGCCGGTTGACCGGCATTGGAGCCTCGGGCCAGAGACAAGGATATGGCCGGTGCCGCTTCGGCCCCTGGCGCCGCCAAGCAATCGGACCAGCGCGTCCCGCGCGGCAATGCCGCTGGCGCGCGGGCAGGGTTGTCCCCGCCGGCATGAGCCGTCGATTTCGCGTGCCGCTATTCCGCCAAGCCGAATCCGTGGTCCCTCCCGGCACCAGACCGGTCCATCGCCGTCCCACACCCTGATGGGCGTGCAGATGAATGTCTGCCCGGCGGGTACGGTCGCGACAGCGAGAAGCAAGGCTATGAGCATAAGCGATGGGACCGGGACGAGGCGTTCGTCATGCGTCGGGGAAAAGCGGCAATGTCCCCGCCATCACGGCGGGCTCGTCGGCGAGAATATCATAACAACGCAAACGGACCGCCAGATGCCGGGCCAGCTGCGCCACCGCACGCCGCCGTGCGGCCGCGTCACCGCAGCGAATATCCGTCACCAGTGCCGGTTCGGCGGTTGCGAGCGACACCTCGAGATGGAGGTCAGGCTATCTTCATCGACTCGGAGCATGAGAGGAACATAGAACAAAAAAAGAACATACGGCAAGAGGTCACCCCCTATCCCGGCCTGCCGATCATCTTGGCAAGCGACTATAGCCATGTCCTGGCCGACGAAGGAGCCAGCGGGTTCGCGCTGCTCAACAAACCCTATTCGATGGATGAGCTCTCCAGCATCCTGCGCAAGACCGCACGATCTGCGCAAGGGCCGACCCAGGAGGCATTCTAGCAGGGTCGGTGCGAAGCCCAAATCCTGGCGTCAGGCGGGTCCACCCCGCTCTTTGAGGCGCAATCCTTGGTCCGGCCGGAGGCCTTATGCGATCAACCCGTAAAGGGTCCGGTCGCTTGCGCTACGGCTTTTTGGCCGTTGGCAAAAAAGTGATCGCGGCCACCGGCCGAACACATCGGGCGCCAGTCGAGCGGGGATGAACCCGCCGGCTTGGCAAGGAGCCTCGATATGTTCACCGACATCAAGATCGCCCGCCTCCACGCGCTCGGCCTCTCCAGAACCCTCATGATCGCAACAATGGTTATCGGCATCGGCACGCAGTTCGCGGTCATCACAGCCGATGAGTTCGATGGCGACGTCGCAGTCATCAATGAATATGATCCGTTCAGCTGAAACCTTCAGGCGGGGGCATTCGCCCCCGCCCTTATTGTGCGAGTGCTGATTGGACGATCTTACCGAGGAAGCGAGCCCGCATTTCATCCACTCGACCCTGCGTGAGCGCATCGTGGAGCATGTCTTTGTCGGGGACGCGCTGCGCCGCCTGTGGCAACTGGGTGTGACCGACGTCGAGGTGCTGCGCTCCGAATTCGACGCGGGCGGTTATGATCTGGTCATGGCCCGCGGCCGCGTGACCCGCCATATCCAGTTCAAGACCAAAATCGTCGGCGGCAAGACCGATGAGGTCAAGATCAGCCTCAAGCTGATGGAGAAGTCGAGCGGATGCGTCATCTGGATCGTGGTGACGCCGGACCTCCTCTTCGACCATTATCTGTGGTTCGGCGCGGGGCCAGGCGAGCCTTTGCCGGACATCAGTCCGTTTGCCGTCGCCAAACATAGCAAGGGCACGGCGGAGGGCGAGAAGAATGAGCGGCCGAACCACCGCAAGGTGCGGATATCGAGGTTCGAGAAGGTTTTTAGCTTGGACGAGATATTGAGTCGATTGTTCGGTGATCTGGGTGATGCAAAAGGCGCTTGAGCGGTCGGGGCGGCTCCGGCTGCGCCGGACCGGGCTCTAGGCGAAACGCCCCGAGCCCCGTGCCGGGTCTCGGCCCATGCGGGTCACGATCCCTGCCGTGGGGCAGGCCGTCAACGGCGCCCTGGACCGCGCAGGTCTGGGGCATTCGCGACAGGGGCTGGTCGCCCATGGGCGAGATGCGCTGGCGGGCATAGGCTCAGCCCGTCGCGCAGCGTCGCGGCGTCGAGCAGGATCCGCCACGGTTCGCCGTGCCGCCGAGCGGCAAGGTAGAAGGTCGCGCCATCGCACGCGACCATCCGGCATCGTTCCTGGCGATCGATCAGCGAAGCACTTGCGCCATAGCGGGCGACCAAATCGTCCAGATCGGCGCGCATCAGGGCGCCGCAGCGGCGGCACTGGGTGCGAACCTGGATCTGCAGCCGCTGCATCACGCCCACGCTCGATGTCCAGCGTGGCCAGAGGGCAATGATCCGGGCGGTGTCTGTCATGATCGAGGGGATAGCGAAGCCCTCGGTCGCGCGTCCAGCAGCACGTCCGAAAAGTCGGCCATGTCGTTCCATTTTCCCTATCACCGCTGCACCGATGGTTCCTTTCTGGCTTGGCGTCCTCGCCGCGGCACTTGCCAGCGCAAGCCCGGTGCCGGGCTTCTCCACATCCGTTGCGACCCTGCGGGTGCGCGGGCGCGCTATGCCCCGGCGGTCCGGTCGCCTGTCGAAAGGCCCCGATCGGCGGGGTCTGACACAGATCAGGAAGTCGAACGACATGGCCGACCCCCAGAATGACAAAGCCGTATCCGCAGACCAGCGCGTCGCGACTATCGCGCGGCTCAATGATGCCCTGCGCCAGTCCATCCATAACCCGGGCGTCAACCAGGTGGTCATGACCGCCGGGGTCGCCGAGCTGATCGGCGATACCAGCCTGTTTCGCGGGTTCCAGCGTCGCGCCGAATTGCTGCGCACCGTGCGCGACTATGACGCCTTTGGTCCCGACGTCGATCCCCATGGCGAGCGTGATTTCGGGCGCTTCGAATTTGCCGGCGAAAGCCTGTACTGGAAGATCGACTATTATGATCGCGCGCTGACCTATGGATCGCCCGATCCGACCGATCCGGAAGTCACCACCCGCGTGCTGACGCTGCTTCTCACCCACGAATATTGAGCTATCATGGCCCCGACCCTGTCGGGGCCACCTTTTACCGAAAGGATTCGCAGATGAGCGAGCCCGTCATCCAAGCCCTCGACCGGCTTTTCGATCTGGCCGCCTCGGACACGGGGCAAGCGCGCCGCGCCGCCAACTTCCTGCTCGCTTGGTGGAATGCGCAGGACAATGGCGGGTTCGATCTTGCCGACCTGTTCGGTGTCGACCGCGAAGTTGCGGCCGACATGGCCGTCGTGTTCGTCTATCTAGGCGGTCATCACGGCGCGATCTATCCCGACCAGCTCGGCTATGAGGACAAGATCGTCGCCCTGGTCCACCAGTGGCGGTTGCGTGAGCCTGCCGACTGACCAGGGCGTCAGCTGCGAGCGCTGATCGCGTCGCGCCAACCGAGCCCGCTGGAGCTGCCTCCGGGCTGCGCAAAATGTCTCACCGAGCGATGGTGACCCCGGCCATCCCCCTGACCGGGGGGATAGCCGAAAAGTCTGCTTGAGCAGACTATCGTCGGTGCCGCCCAGACATTCCATCGGGCCTTGCTCCCGGCACGAGAGGGGAGGCTGCGCGGCGAGAGCGGCCGCGTTTTGCTGCGCGGTGAGGGGACCGACCGGTTTCCCTGGAACATGCCAAGGAGACCCACCGTGGCCGACTATTTTTCGCGTCATCCAGACCATGCGTTGCTGTTCGCATTCGTCTGCTTCGTCATCACCGTCTACCTGTTCCGTTATGTCGGACCCGGCATCGGCGGCGGTGGCGACTGGTCGTCGCGCGAGCATTATGAGCGCAACCTGCGCGATGGTCCGCGCGACTATGAATCCTGACGGCGCGGCGCCGATGCGAACGATCGTCGTCAGCCTGCTCAAGGGCGGGGTCGGCAAGACCTTTCTCGCAACGCACCTTGCCTGGTATCTTGCCGAGCAAGGCGGCAACCGGGTCGCGTTTCTCGACCTCGATCCGCAGGGCAGTTCCACGCGCCGGCTCGCCAGCGAGCGGACCGGGTGGTTCGCAGCGGACCTGTTCGATCCCGAGGCGCGGCTCGACCTGAGCGATGCGCCCGGCATCACGGTTTTCGCCGCCGATCCGCGCTTGCAGATGGTCAAGGCAGCCGCGGACGTCCGCGATTTCCTCGGCCGGTTTCCCGCGCTTGGTGCCCATTTCGATCATATCGTCATCGACACCGGTCCCAAATGGGATGAGCTCACCTTGAGCGCGATGGCGGTGGCCGACGCGGTGATCGCGCCGGTTCAGGTCGCCGAGGATTCGATCGAGTGCGCCAAGATGCTGCTCACCGCGCTCAAAAAAGCGGAAGGGGCGAGAGGCGGGCGCAAAGTCGATTTTCTCGGGCTGTTGCCCTCGATGGTCAATCCGTTCGACCGGCGCGAAATGGACAATGCGGTCAAGCTCGCCCGCGCCGTCGGCGAGAAACTGATGTTTCCTGCCTTCATCAAGGCCCGACCGACCTACAAGCATTCGGCCGAACAGCATCATCCGGTCTGGCGCGAAACCGGCAGCGGCGCGAAAGCGGCGGCCGACGAAATCCGTCCGATCCTGGCCGAGATCGTTCGCCGGATGGATGACCGTCGCCTGAGTGCGGCGTGATGGGCAAGTTCGATCAGCGCGCCGAAGAGTTCGGGCTGCTTGTCGGTCTCCACGACAGTGCGCGGCGCGTCGAGGATCTGCCGCTCGACTGGATCATCGCCGACCCCGAAAACCCACGGCGCGTGTTCGACGAGACCGAGCTCAAGGATCTTGCCGCTTCGATCGCGGCGCGCGGCGTCCTGCAGCCGATCATCGTCGCCCCGAAAAATGGGGACGGGCTTCATGTCATCCGCGTCGGCGAGCGGCGCTATCGGGCATCGCGCCTTGCGGGGCGCGAGACTATTCCGGCGATCGTGATGGCGGTGGTGAACCGGGCCGACACGCTCGCCGACCAGATCGTCGAGAATGATCAGCGAGCGGGTCTGACCCCGCATGATCTGGCGACCGGCATCGAACGGATGCTGGCGGCCGGCGTCACCCAGGCGGAGATCGCCCGCGCGCTCGGCCGGTCGAAGCAGTTCGTATCGCTCTACGCCGCTTGTGCCGATATGGCGCCCTGGTTGCGAGCAGCGATCGATCAGATGCCGATCCGGTTGCTTTACGATCTGCACCGCGCTGCCCGCACGCATGGCGACGCGGTGCGCGCCTATGTCGAGCGGCTCGGCGACGAGAGCGTGACCCTGGCGGAGGGCGGCCGGTTCATCGCAGGGCTCAAGGCATCCGAGGCTCTGCCTGATACCGGATTGAGTGACGTGCCTGCCCAGTCGAATGGGCAGGGCACCGAGCGCGCTGCGCCAAGCAGGCCGGTGCGTGCCGGGGCCGGTTTGCGGTCGATGTTCGGCACGGAGGTGTCTTTGCAGCCCCGGCCCCTTGATGCGGTTCGGGTGACATTGGGCGGGCGGACAGGACGTTTGGTCTTGCCCGAGCGGGTCCGGGTGGTGTTCGACGACGGCGAGGAGATCGAAGCGCCCGTTGCCGATATCGTTATGGGGTAAACCATCGGCGGGGCGCTCACTCGTTCACCCCTCACTCCGCGTAGAAACGATCGAGCTTTTCACACAATTTTGACAGCCGCGTCCCTTCTTCAGGGGCGTGGCTGTCTTCATTTTCGCGGATCGGGCGGATTGGATCGCTCGGAAATATTCTGCTTTTCTGTAGATGTCAGGTCGGGTGAGATGCCTGGCTAGAAGACGGGCGGAGTCTGCTTGAGCAGACTATAAGACGAGTGGTTTTAGGTGAGGGCCGGATAGGCTTGGCGCCGTCATTGTTAAACAATAGCAATGGGGTGTGGCGTTTTTTGGCCTCCGTCTGCCCGATGATCTCGCGGCGCGCTTCGATGCTAGGGCGACTGCCGCCGGCGGTCGCTCAGCGCTCCTGCGCAAGCTGATCGACGATGCGCTTGAGGACGCCGGGGACAGGTCGAGTGAGACGGCTTCGCCTCGGACCCGCACGACTGACCGGCTGCAGCTTCGGCTGTTGCGGGAGGATATTGAGCGGCTCGATGCGGCTGCCGATGCGCGCGGGCTAAAACGGACCGAATGGCTCGTCATGCTGTTGCGTCGGCGGCTTCATACACATCCGCTTCCACCGCGCGCCGACCGGGTACAGATCGCGCAGTCCTGGCGCGAGCTCAACCGGATCGGCATCAATCTCAACCAGGCGGTCCATGCCCTTCATGCCGCGACCATGGTGGATTCGCGTCTCGATCTGGCGCGCGAGGCCGCGCGCGTCGCCTCCTTCCGCGACGAGGTGGCCGACCAGCTGCGCGCGCTTGGCCACGCTCTCAAAGGGGACCTGACCTATTGGGATACGCCCGATGACTGAGGATGATGATGGCGTCCTGCCGCTCCCCAGTCTGATGGAAGCCTGGCGACCGCCGACCGGGGGCAAGCGCAGCCTGCGCGGGGGGACGCTGCGGATCCGTTCTGGCGGTGGCAAGGGCAGGGGCGGAAGCGCCGCTGCGCCGATGTTGTCGCCGGCCGAGGCGCGCGCCAAGCTTGAGCGGATCGTGCGCAAGGCCCCAGAGGTCATGGTCAAGATCTCGGGCAAACAGCGTGGCGCCAGGCATCTTGCCGAGCATTTTGGCTATATCTCGCGGCATGGGAAGCTTGAGGTTCGCAGCAGCGAGGGCGAGATCATCACCGATGAGAAGCGGTTGAAGGCGATTGCCGCCGACTGGGACATGCTCGATCAGGCGATGAACGCGCATGGCAAAGACCGTCCGACCTCGATGTCGATGGTGTTGTCGATGCCCGGCGGTACAACCGATGCCGCGACCATCCATGATGCCGTCCACGCGTTCGCGCGCGTCGAGTTTGAAGGGCAGTTCAGCTATATGGTGGCGCTCCACACCGACACCGCTCACGCCCATGTCCATCTGACCGTCGCGACTCAGGGTGCGGACGGGGCGCGGTTCAATCCGCGCAAGGCCGACCTTCATCATTGGCGCGAAAGCTTCGCCCATGAATTGCGCCAGCGCGGTATCGCCGCCGAAGCGACGCCGCGCCGCGCGCGCGGCCACGTCCAGAAGCGGGTGCGCTCGCCGGCGCACCATCTGGAGGCACGGACAGCGGGGCAGGGGAGGGATTTGGATCTCAACCGGCTGATCGAAGAGCGCGCGCAGGCGTTTGCACGGTCACAGAATCCGGAGCGGCGAGTGGAGGACGTGCTGGCGCTCGGCCGCCAGAAGCAGATCCGGGGGGCTTACGCAGAGGCCGCGGCAGCGCTGGCGGCAACCGGGAAGGACGAGGATCGCGCGCTGGCAGAGGATATCGCAGGGTTCGTGGCCGATATGCCGGCGGCGGTGTCGCGGCGGTTGGAGCGGGCGCGGGAGATCATGATGGCAGATCGGGCGAAGGGTTCGGCGGGCAGTCGTTCGCGCGACACCGATAAAGATGTTGCTGAAGGCCAAACGCCGATCCCGATTGAACGAAAGCCTCGGGACCGCGATCGTTAGCAAGTGGCTAGTTAATAAGATGGTAAGCCAAATCGGGTCGGTCTTCGTCGAGACAACAATGTAAGCGGGCAACAGGCCTTTTGCGCGGCAGCCATCGACCCAGCCCGGCCAGTTGGCGACCGAATATTGCCTTAAACTACTGCATGTCGGCTATCCAATTCTATGCTTGAGTAGCGATTTTCGCCGTCATAAAGCTTAGGCGGGCGACTAAGCTGCGGCGACGATTACAAACGCAGCTTGCAATTCATTGCCGTTCTGTTTGATCTTGGGGCGTATGCCCTGCTATCGGCGCACAGCCAATCGAGATATTCGCACGTCTCTCCTTTGCGCTCTCGACCGTATGCCTTAGGAGGTGGGAGCAGGTTTGGGGGGATAGGTTTGTCGGAAACATCGTCAACAGCGACTTGGGTTCGATTCCTACGGAATTATGGCCCCATTCCTACCAACGACAACATGTATGATGAATCGATTCAGCGGGCTCTGAAGCGGCACAAGATCACGCCGATTACGCTCCCGGCGCAGTTTCTCCCGGCCTTGCTCGACAATTTTCAAAGCGACACCCCTCTCTCGCAGATCATCACCGGCACCGCTGGCGACGGCAAAACCTATCATTGCCGCGAAGTTTGGATTGCGCTGGGCGGCGACGCTGCGGTTTGGAACCAGGGTGCGAAGATCCAGCGGCTTGCCCTCGAAGGTCGGACGCTCGTGATCGTCAAGGATCTGAGCGAGTTGATGGACGATGAAGGTGCCGAGCTCATCGAGGCTTTCGCGCGCGACGTAATCGATCCGGCATCATCGACATTTTACCTGCTCGCGGCCAATCACGGTCAGCTGCTGGAGAAGCTCAAGACAGCGCCCGACACCCCCACCGTCAAACGCCTAGCGACAGTGGTCGAGGATCTGCTCGTCGTCGGGAAGACCTCTGATGTCGGAATGCGGCTGGAACTGAAGGATCTGAGCCGCGCGCCTGCCGCCAAGATGACGGCTGACATCATCGAAGCAATCACGACCCATGAGGGATGGGTTGGCTGTGCGAGTTGCCCTTCACAAGCCGAGGGTCAGGTTTGTCCGATCCTCGAAAATCGCCGCAGGCTTATGGCGGAGGAAGAGAGCGACCCGTTCCAGCGCCGCCTCACCGCGCTGATCGAACTGAGCGAGCGCAATGGCGGCCACTTTCCCGTGCGCCAGCTCCTTGCTTTGGTTGCCAACAGCCTGCTCGGGCACCCGGCAGCGCGCGACGGACTCATGTCTTGCGCCGATGTGCCCGGCATTCAGCAAAGCGGACGCGCCGATCTCGCCAGTGTCTACCGGAACATCTTCGGCGAGAATCTCAAGCAGAGCCGCGCGGAGAAGACCGAGCTGTTTAAAAAGCTCAACCTCTTTGGGATTGGGGCCGAAACCAGCAATCGGGTCGACAACCTTCTGGTCTATGGCGCTGACGATCCGGCCCAAGCCGAACCCTATGCCGCCCTCGTTTTGAGCGATCCGATATACGGCGCCACGCCCGCTTTCGCGCAGGCTCAGCGCGCGTATCTGGAAGGCGATGAGGGAACCGATCGGAGCCAATTCCTCGCGGCCTTACGGGCTCAACGACAGCGGCTCTTCTTCACGCTGCCCGATGCCCTGGCCGAGAGTTATCAGCTCTGGGATCTGACGGTGTTTCGTTTTGCAGGGCTCTTTCTCGAGGTGGCCGATAAGCTCGCAGCGAAGCAAGCGCTGCCGAGACAGGCCCTGGGTCAGGTCGTGCGAGGGCTCAATCGCATCTTCACCGGCATGCTCGTCCAGAATCAGGATGAGCTCGTCCTGGCTACGTCGGGGAGCTATTCGCAATCAAAACGCAGCCCCTTGCTGGATGAGTTGATCTCCGTCCCTCGCGCCGCGGGAGAGGAAGTCAATCTTGTCGCGGACGGTGCCGGTGGGTTTGGCGTGTCGGTCCGCCTCGTTCGTGGAAACGAGATCCCACTGGTGGTGCTGGCGCTCTCACCGACGCGGTTCGAATTTCTGGGTCGCGTCGCGGAAGGCGCGCTTCCCAGCAGCTTTTCGCTCGAATGCCATGAGGATCTGCTCGCGTTCAAGGCGCGCCTGCTGCGCGAGACCGAGAAGCGACGGGAACTGGATGGCGATGATCAGGCGGTCGATGGCGAGCTTGTTTTGCGTTTCATCGAACTTGGGGGAGACGGGCGTGCCATCCAGCGCCGCGTGATGGTGCGGGCATGAGCATGGAAATTCTGAACCGCCCGGTCCTGTTTGAGGACAAGTCCGGCCCGCAAATGTGGGTGGATGAGGCGATCTGGGGTCATCGTCTCCATGACGAGCAATCGCCTTGGCTCACCTTCATGGAGTTTCTCACGGTGCTGCTGGCCGAGCATAACTCCGGCCGAGCACTTGATGAGGGTGCCCTCAACAGCCTTTCCTACCGGCCGCAGGTGCAGCTGAAGCTGCGCAATCTCATCTTCAACAACCCGCACATTATGACGGTCGAGGCCGAGACCCGCTCCGACGAGGCGGCCTGGGCACTTTGGCTCGAGAAAATGGCGCAGAGCGCGGGCGGCCTTGAGCATCCCGATTTTTCTTATCTGCGTGAGCGTTTCGAGCAGTTTCAAGACTTCGCTGCGGTCGTGAAATTCCTCCAGGGTTCGGCCATCGAAGGGACCAGCAATAAGCGCTGGAGTTCCAAGTTCGTCTTCCCCTTCGGCCCCAACGCGCTTTACGAGGACGTCAGCGTCAGCGCGAAGGGCGGCATTTCGACCGACCGCCGCTTCTTCGCGCGTACCGGGGAAATCCTCTACTTGATGCTGTGCCGGAGCAGCCGTTCCGCCGAGTTACGCAGCAAGCTGGTCGAGCGCTTCCTTGAAAATGCGGCGCCCTATGACGGCATGGTGCGTGCGCTGCAGGGCGAACCGCAATTGGCCCGTGCCGAGCGCGGGGGGGCATTCCTCCCTTGCTCGACCCATCCGATCTTCGACCGGCTGACAGAGGATTGGCTGGCAATTCTCGCCTTGCCCATCCCTGCCTATGACGCAATTCCCCACCTGGTGTCGGTCACTGGTCTCAACATGATCCTCTACCAGCTCGACCGCTCGCGCGAGGTGCTCGACCGCGACCCGATCACAATCGTGTGCGAGATCGTTTCTCCGAAGAAGTCGGTTGTGCGCGATCTTTCGGCCGACTCTTTTCAGCACAATAATATGCTCCCGCAACAAGCACTCGAACGGTACATTCGCGCTGCGACCGAGACGCCCGAGTGGCAGGCCGCCGTTGCGTCGGACGAGCCGCTGCTCAACGCGGCGGAAATTCTCAAGAAAGCCTTCGACTGGCCCGATCCGGACGATAGCGAAGATATTGCGGGCGCGCCCGACAAGTTGGTCACAAAGCTGATCGATCGTGCCGTCACGCGCCACAAACAGCATGTCGGCAAGGTTCATGCGACTTGGGCACGCGCGATTGGGCTATCGTCGCGCCGCTCAAGCCGCCGCGTTCGCTATGCGCCAACTGACCGCCTGCTCAAGACGCTGGTCGTCGCCTGTGTCGACCGTCGTATCGAGTTCAAGGACTTCCTTGCGCGCCTTTACGATCGGTACGGGATCGTCATCGGCGATGGGCAGGCGCGCGGTCTGATCGCGAGCGGGAATGCCGATCAGGAGGACTTCTCCGACAATGCCAGGCGGCTCGAAGAACGGCTTGCGAGCCTTGGGCTGCTCAAGCGTCTATCGGACTCCTGCGCCTATGTCGAAAACCCATTCCAGCGGACCGAGGCGGCGTGAAACCATCAGAACTGATCGGCGCCGCAGGCGCCACATCATTGCGGCTCCGGCTCGACGCGATCGCCGAGGATGACGGTGTGGCTCGCTTCCTGCTCGACCGTCTGACCGGCGAGCAGGTCGCCGCCATTACGATGGCGTTGCTCAAGGATCCGACGACCGATCTCCGCCTGAAGATCGCGATTCCACGGAGCTTGGTTGCCGCCTACGATTTGCCCCAGCATGTCGTGACGGACGAACGGACGGTCGCGATCCGCAATGCGGAATGTGACAAGCCGGCCCTTCTCCTCGCCAATACCGACGACGATCAGGGCGCCTCGCTGCAGGATGTGACGCTCCTCGGTGCCAAGCAACTGACCGAAGATCCACAGCCGTGGGTCGATGCCGCCTGTGCGGGTCTGGGGTTGCCGGACAGCCAGATTGGGGCCTGGAAGGCGGCGCTGCGTGGGCTCAACGAAGCTGACGATTGGACGCTTCACCAGATTTCCCATTATGTTGCGCTCACGCGTCAATGCATCGAGGAGCAGTCCAAGCCCGTCTCGGAAGCCTTGGGTTGGGCGCTGCCGGCGCTCCATCTTCCGCGCGACAGCGGCTATTTCCTAGGCCTGCGGGAAAAGGATCTTGAGCAGTTCCGCCGCTGGAAGCGGCTTTACGAAAAACTCGTCAGCGACCGGAAACCGCTCCTCGCCAAGCAGCGCTCCAACCGGCAGATCATCGAAAGCGAAGAGCTTCGATCCCAGTTCGAGCAGGTCCGCGATGACATCATCCCTGCAGCTTATGAGACGATTGAGGCCTTCATCGACGCCGCTCCGAGCTGGGGAGCCGAAGCCGAGGCCTTGTCGACCTTCGAGTGGGAGGCCGAGAATATCCTGCAGTTGTTCTCCGGCTTGAAGCAGAAAAAGACGACCCTCCCCGAGGAGACCGTCACCTTCTTCGAGTTCGAGCTGCCGGGCCGGTTGAGCGATGCCGATATCGAGTATCTCAAGGTCCTCAAAACGCGCTCGCTCAAGGAAACCCGCGACGACGATCGCGAGTTTTTTGAGAATCATCGCGACGATCTCGTGCAGGACAAGGCGCTCCGGGCGAAATGGGAGCGCTTCATCTTCGGGCGCCCGATTGAGTGCAGCGATTTCGCCGACGGCCTGTTGCGCGCGATTGAGCGTTTGTTCGGCCAGGTGACGCCCTATGGCAACGCACGGAAGCTGACGATCAGATCCTCCCGGCGCAGTCGCGCCCAATGGCTCGACGTCAATGCCGATGTCGGCCTGGCTTTCGGCCTGCGCTATCGCGGCCTGAAACCGTTGATGGGCGCGGCCGTAACGTGGGACGTGCCCTATCTATTTGAATATGAGGCGCTCCTTGAACGCGCCAAGCGCCGCAAGAAATACAGGGCCAACGTGTCTGTTTCGCGCGCGAGCTTGCAGATCAAGTTCGACATCGTTCTTGAGGTGGGCACTGGCGCAAGCGCCGAACGTGCCGTCGTTCAGCTTGTCTGGCAGGCGCAGCCCAATGCGATTGGTCTCGAATTGCCGAGCGATCTCGCCCGGTTGCTCAAGCGGCCGCTGATGCGAACCAATGTCGCCCGGCTCGCGGTCAGCCACAAAGGGGCGCTGCAGTCAGTTTCCCTCGCAGACGTCGGCACATTGCAGCCCGCTTTCGGGCAGGACGCGGGATCGCTGGTCCCGCGCACCAATGCCGGTGAGGACGTTGGCAAACTCTTTCCGAAGCAACTCAAGATCGCGGTTACTGCCGGGCGTATCACCGCGGAGGGCGGTCGGGCGATCGGCGCGGCCTGGGAGGCATTTGCCGAGAAATATACCGAAGCCCTGACCGCTTTGCAGAGTTCCGGCTACGCCTCACCTGTTCTTCTTGAACAGGTCGAAGCTTATGGAGCGCTGCTTCGCAGTCTGGGTGTCCATGCTGGTGGCGATATCAACCGGCGCGACCTGTGGGAGCCGATACTCGGCATCGGGGCCGTGATGGTGACCGGCGCTGCCCTCTCTGCCATCATCGCGCCATGGCATCCGATGCGTCTTGCCGGAACAGCGGTGAAGACCCGGTCGCTAACCGGCTTGGTCGACTACCTCTTGTCTGACGTCGAAGTGAATTTCGGCGATTCGCGGCTCTTCTTCTCGGACCTTCGGGAGGAGCTCGCTCATCCGCTCTATCCAGAAATCGCTGTCGGGTATGATGGCACAGAGCCGGTTCTTCTTGCGGAGACGAGCACGACGAATGACTATTCGTTGCTCGAACGCCCGGTGCGCGACCCTTCCGAGGCGTCCACCGATGTTGATCCGGCTGAAGCCTCACGCCAGATTCGTGGGCTCCTAGAACGCTATCTCGACCTTCAGCCGCACGAACGCTCCAATCTCAGCATCATGCTGTACAATTGCGACGCCGCAGGCCTACCGCTTGCCACCGTCAATGCGTTGAGTTCGGTGCAAGATCAGGACGAAGTTCATTGCAACGTCCTTGTTCGGCATCGCGATCGATCGAAGCTCGGACATGTCTATGGCGAGCTGCTCGACCGGTCCGAAGGCGACCCTGACGCTGTCGTAGTCAGCGAAACATCACGCAACTTCATGTCGAAGCTCCGCATCGGCGTCATGCTCGATAGCGGCGGCGCGGGCGGCGACGGCAAGACGCGAGAGATCGATGTCGCCTTCCTCCATGACGTTGTCTCACGCCAGGCGCGAGAGGCCTGGTTCCCCGTCCCGGCCGAAGCCCACAATCCCGGCTTACTGGAGCATGTACCGGCGCGTTGGTCTTATCGGCGCGTGACCGCCGAGGACGAGCTCAAGGCCACTAGCTATTTGACGTGTCCGCGTCAGCCTGATGCGGGTTGGGCCTATGTCGACGCGGTTGCGGGAGTCATTCGTCGTCAGTCGCATGGCGTGAATGAGCACTATCTTCCGGCCCGGCAAATTTCCTTTCAGGACCATGGCCTCAAGTCGATGTTCGATGAGGTCCATGCGCTTGCTGAATGGGTCGCAACCTATGATGACCTGCTCGACAAGCGGCAGCTCGCTGCCCAGGGCATCAGCGTCATCCGCTACCGGCGTCAGCGCACACACGGCCGCAACATGGTCGTTTCATCGACGTCCGAATTGCGAATTCTTCATGTGCTCGTTCGGCGTCGCCTTACCGAGCTGTCGCTCGGCCTGAGCGACGATAAGTTGTCGGCACTGGCGCGGCGTATGATCGACGATGCCGCTGCCATCTCTGGCGATATCGTGTTGCGCGCTGCCAAGCGCGGCGTTTCGGCGGGCGAATTGATCGGGCTCGTGCTCAGCCGTGCGCTGGTCGCGGAGGAACTCGGCGGCAATGCGACCGTGGCCTGGTTCCTGCTCGACGATTATGCCGAGTGGCTCGGCCAGCGCGAAGAAGGGATCGCCGATATCCTCGCGCTTTCGGTGGCGCCAGCGCCGGACGGCAACGCAACGCTGCGCGCGATCGTTACCGAAGCCAAATATGTCGACGCGTCGGGACTTGCCGAAGCGTCACGCAAGTCACGCCAGCAGCTGCGGCATACGGTCACGCGTATGGACGACGCCTTATTTGGCGACCCAGGTCGGCTCGACCGCGACCTTTGGCTTTCGCGGATCGCCGACCTTCTTCTCGACGGCACCGCTGCGCTGGGACAGGCCGCGCTGCTCGAACGGGTTCGTGATGGCATCCGCCGCGGTTCGGTCCCCATTGATCTGCGCGGCTACTCCCACATTCTGGTATCTGGTCCAGCGGACGATGGGAGTTCGCTCGGAGAGCAGGACCCGATCACCGACATCGCCAACGGTTTGCAGGAGACGTTCACTCGCGAGGGCCTACGGCAACTGATCAAGGCCTATGAGGCTAAGACTCCGCTGGGCAGCGTCCGCTCGGCGCTCGGAGAAATCCATCTCTGGGATAAGGCAAGTTATCGGGATCCGGCACCGCGCGTTGACTGGACCAAGGCGATCGCCATCGATCCTAAGGCCGCTCTGCCGACACCGATCATAAGCGACATCAGCGATGACGACGATGATGACGACGGTGATGGCGGCATTTCGTCGGGATCGGTGCCGAAGCCGTCTCCGCAATCTGGGCCTGCAATGTCCGTCTCGCCGAGGATGGCATCTGACGAAGACGACGCTTCGCCGATCTCTGAACCGTTCGTAGCGTCGGAGGTGGAGGAACAGGCCGTCGAAAGCGCGACGGAGCCGGTCGCCGGTCCTCCCCCTATTCCGACACCGAACGTAATACAGGTGCCGGCCGCTCAGTCGCTTGAGGCGCTGATCCAAAGCAATGCCGAGCGGTCGCATGAGGATTCAGCGGAGGAACAGGCCTGGCTTGAACAGACGGCGCAGAAGCTGCGGACTGCGCTTCTTGGCTACACCCTCCAGGCAAAGATTGTCGGTACGAGGCTGACGCCGAACGCCGCCCTTATTCGCTTCATGGGCAGTGACCGACTGCGGGTCGAAGATATCGAAGCTCGGCAATCGGCCTTGTTGACGACGCACGGGCTGCGCCTGATTTCCATTTCCCCCCTTCCCGGCGAGATCGTGGTGGGCGTGGCGAGGCCACAGCGGCAGATCGTTTCGCTGTGGGATGTGTGGGCGCGCCGGGAGATCAATCGGAACCCCGCCGGGGTCAATACCTCCTTCGTGCTGGGCCTGAAGGAGCTCGATGGCGAGATCCTTTATCTCAACCTCGGTGGCGCCTTTGGCGGCGGCCAACCGCACGAGCCACACACGCTGGTCGCCGGCGCGACCGGTAGTGGCAAATCGGTGCTGATCCAGGCGCTACTGCTGGATATAGCTGCGACCAATCCCAGCGCGCTTGCGCATATTCACCTGATCGATCCGAAAATGGGTGTGGATTATGCGGCAGTCGAGCGGCTCCCCCATCTGCAGGGCGGAGTCATTGTCGAGCAGGGTCAGGCAATAGAGGTAATGGAGGGGCTCGTCGCCGAGATGGAGCGACGGTATGAGCTGTTTCGTGTCCATGGCGCGCGTGACATCCGGGCCTTCAATACCAAGGCCGGCCCGTCTGACCGGCTACCGCTCAAATTCCTGGTCCATGACGAGTTCGCTGAGTGGATGCTGACCGAGGATTATAAGGCGGCGGTGACCGCCAATGTTTCCCGGCTCGGGGTCAAGGCGCGCGCCGCGGGCATCCATCTGATCTTCGCGGCGCAGCGCCCGGATGCGAACGTGATGCCGATGCAGTTGCGCGACAATCTCGGCAACCGGTTGATCCTCAAGGTCGCGAGCGTCGGCACATCCGAGATTGCCTTGGGGGTGAAAGGCGCGGAGCAGTTGCTGGGTCTTGGCCATCTCGCGGCCCGCCTGTCGGGCGAACCCGGCATCATCTATGCGCAGGCACCATTCCTGTCGGATGACGACATCGAGCGTGCTGTCGATGCCATAATCGTCAATGACGGGCTTAGCGGATGACGGCGCTACTTATGGCAGATGACGCAGCCGCCAGCCGCTTCATCGATGCCATAGACATCGTCGATCGTCTCCGATGCGCGCGCTGACAGGGGGTTGATCCTGCGGTTGCGCCGGAGCCGTTCCCGCCGCTTGTCATAGTCGAGCTTGATCTGATCCACTCTCTTGGGTTCGATCAGCTCGGTTAGACTTTCGCCCTGGCTCCATGTGAAGGGAGACCCGTCTTTGAGCGCCGTCTTCTCATAGTCGACCGCTTCGGCGAAGCGCTGCGGGTGGTGTTCAGCCAGCCTGACCCATTCGATCTTCTGCTGAAAGAAGCAGAAGGTGCAGCCCGATCGGGACCGCCAGCCATAATAAGCCGGCTCGCCAACGTCGGCTTGGCTGAGGATCTCGATTACACCGGCCCGATCGATCCCGGCATCCCGCAGCGGTAGATGTACCTTCATATTCGTGTGGGTCGACTGATAGCCTTCGCGGCTCGGCTCGTCGGACCGGATCGCAACGTAGGAGTGTACGGTGATACCTGCATCCAGATCGGCGCGCAGCCAATGTTCGAGTGGGCGCAATTTGAGTTGCCGCGTGCACCAGCGGGTGCGCGGCGACGGGAGAAAATTACCATATTCCGACAGCCAGAAATCGAAGTCGCGATCGGGGTTTAGCCGCTTGATCGGCTTGCCGAGAAACCCTTCGAGCTTGTCGAGAAACTCGTAGACCTCCGGCAGTTCCTTACCGGTGTCGGTGAAGAAATATTCGATCGGAAGGGCGGGATGATATTGCCTCATGTAGACCGCGAGCGCGGCACTGTCCCGGCCCCCCGAGATTCCCAATATATGTCGCTCTTGGGTCATGCCGCTTCCGCCTCTTCCCGGTCGTCTTCGCCAGCGAGGCTCGCGACGGCCCGGGCGAGAGCCGCCAACTGCATCCGCCGATCAGCGCGATCAGCGCCCAAGGTCGCGAGGACACGATCGGCAAGGCCTGCCGCAGCTGTTTTTTCGACGTCGGTCAGGACGAAACTACGCATCAAGGGCGGGGTCAACGGATCAAGCCCAACCACGAGCGCGAGAGCCTCAGTATGCGCGCCCCGATCGCGAACGACCGCTAGCGCTTCGAGTTCACGGAACCGGCGGCCATAACGCGCGACTTCGGTCAACGCCTGTTCGCGGTCACGATCCGACCAGCCGTGCGCCGGGCGATGGAGCAGTATGCTGACCAGGCCCTCGATATCGCCGCTACCCGCTTCGATCGCCGCGGCGCGATCGGCGAATGCTTCGAAATTATAGTCATTGGTGAGCCCATGGGTGATGGCCGCGCGCTCGCCCATACCGGTGAAGGTGAGCGGATCGACCCCGAGCGAACGGGCCAGCGCCGCGCGGAGTTCGTCGAGAAGGGCCGGGTAGCTCGCCTCGCACTCGGCCAGCGCCCCAACCACCAGATCGGGCGTCAGCCGATCGCCGAAAGCAGCGGGCAGATCGTCGAACAGCATTGCTTCGGGATCGGTCGACTTGAGCACGACCCGCCGAACAAGCCGAGTGTCTTCACTCAGCCGATTGGTTCGTGCTGCGAAGGTCGGCAACGCTTCGAAGCGCTGATAAAGGGCTTGGGCGACGGGAAGGGACGCACCATCATGATCGACGCCAAAGTGGCGGGCAAGGCCGCTCAGGAAGGCAGTCTCGCGTACAGAGCGGTCGATTTTGCGAAGCCTGAAGTCGGCGGGGCGCTGCAGAAGCTTGTCGACGATGACATCGTCGATCGCGGTCTGAAACACGCCGTCGATGTAGACGGCCACTGTATCGCGCTTTGCCAGCATATAGGTAAGGGCCAGCACCGGCATCACCCCGGCCTTGATACCGTAAGGCGGCTTTGCCCAGCGCGCGTAGACTTCCTCCAGATTTTGGTCGCCTGCCGTATCAATCAGCGCCCACGCCGGCTGAAGCGAACGACCCTGCTCGCTGTCGTCAGGGGGCGCAAAATCGAACCGACCGGGTTCGATCTCACGGTGGAGACCGAACGGCTTCACGACGGTGAGGTAGAGGCCGAGTTCAGCGGGATAACCCGTCATGCCAAGATCGGAGGTGCCGAACCGGCTGACCATCGCGTGGGCAAGATCACGCAGTGCCGCCATCGAATTGGATGATGGGCGGTCGCGCTGAAGTAGCTCGCTCTTGAGGATTGGCGCGTCCGGATAGCCTGCGTCAGCCAGGGCGCTTGCGATCAACGCCAAGGGCTCGCGCAAGGCCTTGCCGGGCTTGGGCGAGAGGATCCACTTGGCACTTTCGAGCGCGGCCTCAAGCGTGCGATGCAGGACGTCGATGCACTGCGATTGCCGGGCGGCGATCTCGCGCCGGGCAATCCGATCGCCCTCCAATTGGGGATGATCCCGGAAAACGCGTTCGACCGCGATCAATTCCGCGGCGCTGGCGCGGAGCGCGAAACTGTCGGTAGCGCCACCCACCGCGATGACGCGCCCGCTTTTCGTCAATCGTTTGGCGATCGCCTTACAAAGTGGATCGACCTCGCCCTTACCGATCGAGCCGTCGCTTAGGACCAGCGCCAATGTACCGCTACCCCGCGCCGGCTTCGCCAGAATGTCAGCCGCGACGCTCTCTGCCGTGTCGCTTGCGCCAACAAGTTGAAGGGTGATCTCGAACGTCCTCAGCGCGCCTGTCAGGAAATAATGCCGCTTCGCGGTCGCAAAGCCGAGGCCGACCCGCTGCGGGATGCCTTCTAGCTGGGTGGTGTCGATCGGCGTGACCGATCGACCGATGGCCTCTTCAAGGTCGAAATCGCTGCCTGCGAAGAGAGCGTAGCCCTTCAGCCGCGGTTGGCGGATCAGGACTGCCCAGTCGAGCAGGTCAGCGATCGCGTCGCGGCGCTGGTCGGCCCCGATCCCGGGGACCGCCTGCGCTAGGATATCGTCCGCCAAGGCCAACCCGGATCCGTTGCGGAAAAACTCGATGACGGCAGCGGCCTTGGTCAGCGCGACATGGGTATCGCCGCCTTTGACCGCGGCGCGCTCGATAGCCTCGAAGGCGAGACTGAACCGGTTGCCGTCATTGCCGCCGGCAAGCGCCATTCCAAAATTGGACGCTAGGTAATCCCAGAGACGCGCCGGATCATAGGTGGCCTCTCCGGCCTCCGTGGCCTGCAGAAACTCTTGGAAACCGGCGGGTTCTGCCGAACTGAGGAATCCGAAGACGCTTCGCTCATTCTGCGCGAAACGGGCACGTGATACCGGTCCTAGCAGCAGCGCGGTGACGGGGTTCAGCGGCCAGGTCGCCGCTAAGGCCTCAGTCAGAGCATCGACTTCGGTAGGCCGGCGCAGCGCCACAGCCTGCGCGACGTCACGCGCGCTGGCTTTTGTTATGTCGGGATGAGCCGTGCAGGAGATTGCGCGGCCAAGCAGCGCGACAGTCTCATCGGCGCCACTCAAGAACGCGATGTCGTGGAAACGGCCCTGCACCTTCGCCCATTCCTGGCGAGCGTCTCGCGCGGCGCGGGCGGCATATTGCTCGAAGGACTGGTGTAGGATGCCGATGACGACAAGTCGGCCACCACTGCGCGATGCATGCTCGGCGATGTCCTGGAGTAGATGGATATCGCCCCCGTCGAGCGCTTCATGCTCGAGGAGCTTGCCGAGTTCGTCGAGCACAACCAGCGTTCCACTGCTGTGCGTCTCGCTCGATCGTTTGATCTGGGTGATCAGGCCATCGTCGCTGGAACCAGCGCTTTGCCTCGTCACTTCATCCCATTGGAACGTGATTGCGGCGGCGTCGGCAATGGCGTCGCGCAACCGCATCCGGCTCCCGGTCACTGCGACGACGTGCCAGGGACCGGAAGCCTCCGGGAACGCCTTCTGATAGACGGTCGTGAGCGCTTTGCCGGCGATCTTGCGCGCAATCTTGCGATTTTCGGGCGCACCAGCGATCAAATTGGCAACGAGCAGGGCTGCGCTCGATTTACCGCCACCATAGGGGCCGGTCCAGGTGAAGGCGCCCTGATGGCTCTCAATCTGGCTATCGGCGAGCGTCGTCAGGGCCTTGGCCACACTCGCTTGCATCACGTAGCCGACGAGAGGCGGTGTCCCGTTCAGATCGGCATCAATGCGCGCCGACCGAGCAAAGCGACGATCGATTTCGACGATTTTCGACAGCTTGGTCATGCCGCTTCCGCCAACGCGTGGCGCTGATACGCAAGCGCGGCTAGCTCCAGCGGATCGATCTCGGCGCGCCGCTGAATCTGGCGCAGGCCTGCGGTGTCGGTCCATTGCCACGCATCATCGGTAATCTCGTCGAGATGCATCAGCCGTGTGATCACGCTGTCTTCATCAAGCTTGAAGACCCGGCCTGGCGAACCGGGCGCATAGCAGATTTGTTCGGCGGTCAGCGCGGTCGAGCCGCCCTGTCGTTCCCAGAACTGCGCAAGCGCATAGGCAAAGACGCCATCGTGCAGGCTGGGCTTTGGTCCGCGCACGAATTCGTACCAGCCGCCAAGACGGGCTTCCCGAATGAGCCCGAGTTCAGCAAGCAAAGGTTCGGCCGCATCCTCATTCAGAGCATCGCCGCGACGGACATAACTGCGCAGGAACACTTCAACGTCGCGCTTCAGGGTGCCGCGTGTCGCCCGCCATCCGCGTGCTGTGACCAACGTCAATAGCTCCTCGATCAGCGTTGCCGGATCAAACTCAATCGCTGCGAGGGCATTGAAGGCATAATAGGCCGTGGTCGTCATGTGCGCGTCGCTGGCGATGTGCCAATGCGTCAGCCATACGGTTGAGGCTTGTTCGACATAGGGGTCGAACCCCTTGTCGGCGAGGACGAGTGCGCCGAGCGCGCTCGGCCTAATGTGCTTATCGCTCTCCTCGAAGAACCGCGAGGCGAGCGCCCAATAGCGGATCGAAGCGGCCATGTTGCGCCCTACGCCAAAGCGTGCGATAGCATCTTGTTCTTGAAATGTTCCAGATGGCGCCCCCTCCGCTACGGCATCGAATGCCTTCTTCAGCCATAGCAGGCGAAGCGGGAAGGTTTCATGTCCCGCGAACTGCCCTCTCGAATCATTGTCGAACGCGCCTTGTCTCATGAGAGAACGCTACTGGCGAACCTCTCCGGTCGCAAGCTGAGAACGGTGGATAGATGCCACAATGGCTTCAGTCGCGCGGTCGATATCGGCATCGGTCACAGTACGATCGCAGAAAATGCGAACGACCGATCGCGCAGTCTCTTCAGAAAATCCCATCGCTTCAAGGACATGGGAGATTCTGATCTGTCCGCTGGTGCAAGCCGATCCGGTCGACAGCGACACGTCACGCGCCAGCTGGGCGCAAAGGCTATCGCCATCGATGCCGTCGATCGCGATTGCGGCGCTGCCGGGCACCACCGCGTGATCGCCCGTGATCCGCGCAAACCGCAGTTGTCGGCTCGCCAGTCCTTCGAGCAACCGGCCGATCCGCGCCGTCGGCCCGGCGATTTCGCCTCGGGCGAGGTCGGCGATAGCCACACGGGCGGCTGCTCCGAAGCCTGCGATCAACGGAACCGGCTCGGTGCCCGGCCGGATGCCGGATTGCTGCCCACCGCCGCGCATCAGCGGGACGGGGGCCGGCATACCGGCGGCTACATACAGCGCACCCACGCCCATCGGGCCGTAGCATTTGTGGGCCGAGAGGCTGAGGTAGTCGACGTCGAGCGCGGCCACATCAATAGCAATTTTGCCTGCCGCCTGGGCCGCGTCGGTATGAACATAGGCCCCCACGCGATGGGCGAGGGCCGCTACCTCTTCTACCGGCTGGATCACCCCTGTCTCGTTATTGACGAGCATCACCGAGACCAGCAATACCGTCTCATCGAGCAACCCGCTCATCGCTTCGAGATCGAGGCGACCATGTCGGTCGACCGGCGCAATTCTGACCTCAAATCCCTCTGCGGCAAGGGCGGCTGCTGGCTCCAGCACCGCCTTATGTTCGATCGCCGAGACGACAATCCGCCTCCGCGCGGACTGAGATCGGGTCGCCGTGGCGACGCCGAGCAACGCGAGATTGTTCGCTTCGGTCGCCCCGGAGGTGAAGATGATTTCCGACGCGGTGGCTCCAATCAAACTGGCGACGTCGGCCCGTGCATCGGCGATGATTCGCGCGGCACGTTCGCCAGAAGCGTTCGGGGAGCCTGCGTTGCCGGGCTGTTCCCAGACGGCCAGCATCGCGGCGCGCGCTTCATCCGCCAGTGGAAGCGTGGCGAATCCATCGAGATAGATGGGCACCGACTGCATATCAGTCGCGCCCACGCGCAGCGGCGCGGTTCGTGCTATGACTGTGTGGCAAAGGAGCAGTGCGAGGCATGACCATCCCTGTAGATGACGCGGTGATATACGACCAGCGCTGCCAGGATTTTCGTTCTTTGAACGGCTTCCTGTGGCAGTCGCCTCTGATCATTATGACGTTAACCGGTGGCTTGTGGTTTGCCGTTGCAAGCTTCGATATGAGCACAGGTGCTCGCTCGATGCTGCTCATCTTTGCGGGGCTTGCCAATCTCATCATGATCGGCGCTTTGCTGCGGCTTCGTCTGGTCATGCAAAGCGTGCTCAACGATATTCGCAAGCTTGATAACCTCCACAAGATCAAGTTCGATTTCACGATCGTTATCCTGTTTTCGCTGCTTCTCTTGATGGCGGCGATCGGATCCTTTGTGGCAGGCGCCTGCCCTGCGAAATATTTTACCAAGGGCGCCGCATCGGGCCCGGTGCCACCGGCCCCGCGTGCCCCTCCAGGCGCGCCGGTCAAGGTACAGTGATGGCCCTCACCGACCCTCAAGACGCGGTCGATTATTACGATCAGGATGCGTCAGCCTTCGCGCGACGGTATGACAGCGTGACCTTCGACAGCGTCCATGCCGGCCTCACTGATTTGCTTCCAGCTGCGGGTGCCGCAGTGCTCGATGTCGGTGCTGGGAGCGGTCGCGATGCCCGGGCGCTCGCGGCACTGGGTTTCCGGGTGACCGCCGTCGAACCTTCTGCGGCCTTCCGGCAAATGGCCTGCACGGATGGCCGCATTGAATGGGTCGACGATCGCTTGCCCGATCTTTCGTCGCTGTGCGCCAAGGATCAATGCTTTGCCTTCATTCTGTGCTCAGCGGTGCTGATGCTTGTTCCGCGGCATGAATTAGCCCCGAGCTTCGCCACCATGGCCCGGCTGCTCGAGGCCGGCGGCATGCTGGCTATCAATCTTAGAAACCCGGTGGGCGGTGAGCCGGCGGAACTCGTGCACGCGCATAGTGACAATGACATTCTCACAGCGGCCGATGATGCGGGCCTGAGCCTTTTCCGTCAGAATTTCGCATCGGATGCCTTAGGCCGGCTGGAGCATCGCTGGCGGACCTTCGTATTTTCGCGAAGAACCCCGAGTGCGCCATAACTGATCCGAAGGTTACGTACTCCAGGAAGGAATAGTTAGGTTTGCCCGCGGCGGCCGTCTGAGCTTCTACCTCTTATTCTGGTAGATCGGCTTCGCGCAGCACGCGCATAACCTCGCGGAATACCCCTTCGAATGGCGGCAGATCGCTCATCTGCTGCTGCAATCGTCCAGTCCAGAGGGTACTCAGACGCTTCTCTTTCGCGGCGATCGCGGCGGTCACGCCGTTGGGCGTGCGTTCTCGAAGGATGAGCTTCTGGGCGAACTCGGCGAGATATTCCGCTGGTCGAATGTCACGCTCCTCGAGCAAATTCCAAAGGTCGTAGAGATCGCGCGGCTCGGTTCGCGCCTTGTCCGACAGTGCCGCCAACTTTTCGACGAATATCTCCGCCAGGCTATAGGCGAGCACCGTCGGGCCTTCAGGCAGGTCGGCAAATTCTTCGAAGGTCCGCAGGATCGGGCGTTCAGTCAGCGGAAAGCAGAACACCTCATTGATCGTGATATCGACTTTTACGTCGCTGCGCGCGGGTAGGGGGCCTTTGTAGCTCAGATAGAAGGTGTGGGTGTTCTGATGACCGTGCCGATCGGGCCGGTCATAGGTCATGTTGATTCCCGACGCCGCCTCGACGATCGCGAAGATCTGGTTCAGTCCTGATAGGATCTCGTCCAGTTCGATCGGCTTGATCAGCGAAAAATCGAGATCCTCGGAAAAGCGGTAATTCTCGAACCAGCAACGCCGCAATGCCGTCCCGCCCTTGAAGGCAAGAAATTCGCGTAAAGGATGCTGGGCCAGACCGGTCAGGAACCAGGCCAGGCAATAGTCGCGTTCGATCACCGCCTCGGGCACGCGGCGGCCGCGAGGCTTGAGAAGGCCGTTGGCGATACGGGAGAGATCGCGCTGGGGAATCATCAGCTGCTCCGGATTATATCGAGTTCATCGGGCTCGACGTTGAGTCGGATGCGCCAGCGGGCCAGCATCCTGCCCTCATTGGGAAACAGGGGATCAAGACGCTGATAGGTCGGCGTCAGCCGCGCGCGCAGCGGTGCCAATGCGGCTGCGTCGGCCAGTTCGTAAAATTCCAGCAGATAGCCCAGGCGGCGGATCACCGCGCCAACGCCGAGGCGAAGCGCGTATTCGATCATCAGTTCGACCCGCAGCGTGTCGCGCTTCATCCAGAGCCCCTTGGCAACCTCCGTGACGCCACCGACATATTGCGGACGGTCGAGACCATCGATGATGGTCCGCTCGGGGTCGCTGACCCTGACTTGCTCTTCGGATGTAATCCAGATCTCGGTCAGACCGAAGAAATCCTGCGGTTTGACGTCGACGAAGCGGAACTCATACCCATGGATGTGCTGCGGGCGCAGCCGTTTGGCGCAGGAGACGATGATGGCCAACTGCGGTTGGGTGACCATGCGGTGCAGCTCTAGGGCGCTGCCGTGGGAGATGAAGTAGTCCGCGTCGCCAACCAGCGTTCTTGCGATGAGGTAAGGATCGCTCACATGCTCGGTGTCGCGGCCCCGCTCGAATGGCACCAGATTGTAGAGACCAGGCTTTAGGCGCGTGACGATCCCGCGCGCTTCGGTGTTCGCGACGAGGCTACGTGCCGATGATGGGCTCAGACCTGTGATCGCGGTGACGTCCGCGAGCGAAAAAATCGGCTGACGGCGCTCGTTCAGTTCGACGATCAGCTGAGCGGCACGAGGCCCAAGCCTCTTAAGATTATATCCTTCGCGCAATCTGAGCCTCTCTGGGCGATGTATGGCGCGTTCGATATAACGGCAATTATATTATCTGGCAAGATTGTCGTGCTATGTGGGACGGTTCGCGCAGACAGTATACATCCGACAGGCCTGGGGTTGGGCTGTTCGCGGTTTATCAATTTTGATAAATGTTCGGCACAGGCGAACAAAAGTGGCGGTTCTTAAATCAGGAGCCGATTGATCCCCGGTCACCGAGACCGGCTGCGTTCCTGGGGCTTGGGCTCGCGACCTGGACGAGGGATGGGGGGCGTGGCTGGGCCACGGCCGCGGACTATATCCTGCCTGACGATCGGCGAGGCGTCCTTGACCATTGCCGGGCGAATGTTCCGTCCCGCCGCAATATGCGCATCGAGCTGCGTGCGGGCGACTGTCATCACCCGCGCGACCGCTTCGGGATTGTCGAACAAGGTCCGTCGGATCACCGCTTCCATCACGCGCATCTGGCTGTCGACCGCTCTATCATTCGGCGTGTTGCCACGATCGCCGCGCCGGGCATCGGGCCGTTCCAAACCATTGCCATCGCTCTGGCGGCTTATCCCGGTTGACCCACGGGCGACATCGACGTCACGGGCTGCCATGGGCGCGATCGTATTGCGGCTCGTCTCTCCGCGGAGCCGGTCGAGCTCCTGGAGATCGCGATCATTGGGCTTGTAGCCACGTACCTCCAGCCCCTTTTGACTGGCCTCGATCCAGACCGATCGCCGAAATTCTTCCGATCCCGTGACGTGAATCCGATCCCAATTGCGGTGTTGTGCGATCGCCACCAGATCCTTGACGACTTCCTGGCTCTCCGTCGCCGTGACTAGGCGCCGGCCCTGATCGCGAAACGCGGGATCCTTTGCTTGCGCCGTCGTGAAAAAGGCGGGTTCGCCCGACCATTTTGCCTTGTCGGCATAATAGCGCTTCCGCACGCTCTCCGGCACATCGCCCGCCTCGAGGGAATGCACCTTGGGCGCGCGGCGCGGCGCACCGACAGCCCCGGCATGATCAGGCGCTTCAGTGGGACCATCCTTCGATCCCCCAGGCGAGGACCTTTCCGGCGGAACCGACCCAGGCGCCCGCGCCTTGCGCCGTTCGGCGGCGTCGATGCCAACGCTGTTGGTAGTGGTCCGCGCCGTACCCGATTGCTTGCGATCACTCTCTGCCATGGTCATGCCTCTCGGTCACAAATGCTGGAGATTGGGCGCCGGCACCCACGGGCTCAAGAACGGCCCGGGCCGTCATCGCCGTGACAAAGGCAATAGCGGCCTGTTCGTCGCCGGGGGGTGGCAGATCCACCATGTCGCCGAGCACCAACATGTCATCGGTGATTTCGGCAAAGCCCGACAGTTCGTCATCGGTCAACGCGCGCGCGCTGGATTGCGCCTGCTCCGTTGCCGCAGTCTCTGGACCGTCGTTCAACAGAGCAGCCCGCTTCGCGCTAAGGGCCTGCGCCAACGGATCACTGCTGCTCGCCCCGCCTGCCAATTTGGCGGCGGACGACACGGCGTTGATCGCGATCGGACGCGGCGCGACCTTGGGTGGGTCACTGATCCGGTTCGTGAAGCGCTTCGAGCGGAAATACTCGATCTTGCGGCCCCTGACGGGCGGAATGCCACCGCGCATCAGCAGAAGGTCTCCCTTGGGCATCTGCATCAGTTCCTGGGGCATCATCAGCGCGCGCCGCTGGTCCGATTCCGACACGCTGCGGTTGGCGAGCAGGCCATGGATCGTCCGGCTTTTCGATTTGACGTTCATCGTGAAAAAACCGAGCCGCTCGGACAGTTCGTTGGCGACCTTCAGCTCCTTGGGTGTGAATACGATCTCCAGACCGCAGTTGGCGATGATCTCGTCGGTGACGTCCACGCCATAGATACTGCGGGGCTGGGACCGGCTCTGGATGACTGGCAACAGGCGAAGCCCGTAGCCTGCAACATAGGAAAAAGCCGATGCGATGACCGGCGCCTTGCCGAGGCGGGCGAATTCGTCGAGCAGAATGAGCACTGGCACGCGGCCGCCATTCTCAGGCAGTTCTCGCGTATTGAGATCGATCAGCTGCTGGAGGAAGAGGTTATAGACGGGCGCGATCCGGTCGATATTGTCGGGCGAGACCCCAAGATAGATCGATATCCGCTCGCGGCGGATTTGGCGCAGATCGAAATCGGTCTCTGACGTCGCGGCATCGACATAGGGATTGAGCCAGAGATTGAGCTTCGAGGTGATCGTCTGCTTGATGCCCGAAAATGTGTTGTCCGACGCGGAGGTGAAGTCACTCAGCGCCGACACACAGGCCTGGCTCAGCCGCTGGCCGCGGCGCTGGGCCTCTTCGACGACCTTCGGCAGTTCGACCTTCGGATCGCCCGTCGTCAGTCGCCGATAGATTTCGCCTATCGTGAAGGGGAGGGCGGGATTGGCCGCGACAAGGGCGCCGACGCCGACGAAGGCGGCTCGCGCCGCTTCCGCCCAGAACGGATCAGCCTTTTCCGTAGCCGGAAACAACATGCCGCCGATCTTCTGGAGTTCATTGATCACATCGGTGTCGTCGAGCCGGTCGATGAAGCTCAAGGGATTGTAGCGGGCGCTTCGCCCTTCGGGATCGAGCGGATCGAACAGATAAACCGCTTGGCCATGCCGTGCGCGAAAACCTGCGGTGATGTCCCAATTCTCGCGCTTCACATCGAGCACCACCACCGAGTCCGCCCAACTCAGAAGATTGGGGATCACCACGCCGACGCCCTTTCCGGCGCGCGTCGGCGCCTCGAGCAAGACATGTTCGGTGCCACCGAAAACCAGATAGCGGCCGCCTTTCTGCCCGACGATGATCCCGCTGTTGCTGCGCAGATGTTCGCGCCGGATCTCGCTTTCGCGCGCGAACCGTGCCTCGCCATGGAGCGTGCGCCCCCGCTTCAGGATGATGAGCAGGATGACGAAGGCGATGGCGCCGCTGACCAGCGCACCGCGCTCCAGCCACAGATGCAGCAGCGGGTCGCCGCGATAGTACCAGAGCCATCCGGGTATCGCCGAGACCTGCATGCGCGGGCCGATCTGGTTGAGGCCGACGAGCGCGACCAGCACCGCGCACAAGGCACATGCCAAAAAGGTTGCCGCGAGCATCCCCGCGACGATCGCGACCTTAGTGAGCGGTCGCGCGTCCGACAGGCGGGTCAAAATACACCTCCTCGACTTCGAATTTTCCGGCGCGCTTGCGGGTCTGGACGACGACGTCGACCAGCATGTGCAGCAGCCCACGGATATCGTCGCGGGCCAGATCGCGCCCGCCTTCGGACTCCTTCACCAGCAAGGTGAGCTGCTCGAAAGCGCCCATGGCCGAGCCGGCATGGACGGTTGTGATCGAGCCAGGGTGGCCCGAGTTCACGTTGCGCAGATAAAAGAAGGCAGTGCCGTCTCGTAGCTCCTGCAGAAGGATGCGATCGGGCCGCATGCGCAGCGCACTTTCGAGCAGCTGCTTGGGGCCGACTTTGGCCAGGCCCTGTCGCTCGCTCGAATAAACCATGTGCACGACATTGCGATGCTCGACGACGAGCTCGCGCGTATCCTCGATCGTGAGCAACCGCTCGTCGGGCGGGATCAACTGGATTAGCGCCTTGGCGAAAGTGGTCTTGCCGGAGCCGGTCGCGCCGCTCACCAGGATATTCTTGCGGGCGGCGACGGCGGTCCTGAAGAAAGCCGGCCAGTCGCCGGCGTCGCGCTGTGCCACCAATTGGGCATCGACCTCGCCAAGCCCAAGCGCCGCTGAACGGGTTCCCTTGAACAGGCCGGTCTGCGCGAGCTGATCGATCGCAAGGTTGACCCGGGACGGCTTACGCACCGTGAAGGACGGCGCCCCGTTCGGCGTCACCGAGGGTATGACGATCTGGCACCGCTCCCCGCCCGGCAAGATCGTCGAGCAGATCGGGGTCTCGGCATTGACGTCCTGCCGAGTGAAGCTTGCGGCCGCGACGGCCAGCGTCGCTAGCCAGTCGCTGTCGAGTTCGGCAACGCTATGCCAGTGCCAACCGCGATGATCCTCAATGCCGACTTCGCCGGGCTTGTTGATCACCAGCTCGGTGACCTCGACCGGTTCCAGCAGCGGCAGGATCGGCGCGAGATAATGGCGCAGGACGGCGGTATCGCTCATGGATCAGCGCCGCAGCTCGAGATTGTAAACGTCGGCGAAGTTGAAGTCCTTGGCCACGAAGATCCCGACCTCCTCGCCCTGGTTCTTTTTCAGCACCGGTCGGATGTTGATGCTGTTCTGGAGCGCGATGCTCGCCCCCTCGCTCGGGGTCCGGGTCGTATTATTGAAGTTGTTGCTGCCACCTGAAACGGACTGACCGGCGATATAAGCGGCGTCGTCGACCAGCGAGAGCAGCAACGCGCTACCGAAGCGCGCCCAGAAAAAGGTGTCCACGGACCCGGCGATGCCGGCGCGGCCAAGGGCGTCCGACCCCGGCGAAGCCAGGTCGATGCGCACGCCCTGCGGCGTGACGGCCCGCGTCCACAAAACGAACAGGCGGTTCTGCCCTTGCTGGATGCCGCCATGATATTCGCCGAGGACTTTGGTGCCCTTCTCCATGAGCACGACACGGCCATTCTCCGAATAGACGTCGCGCGGAATCAGGCACGAGGTATAACCGGGCTGCGCCGAATTCATCGCTGTCTGGAGGATGCACGGGATCAGCGTGCCGGCGGTGACGAGATAATTGCGGTTGGGCAGCATCGAGGCCCGTGCCTCGCCGACGGCCGAACTCTGTCGAAGCGCGTCGAGCGCATTGGGTGCGCCGCGGGCGGCCGTATCGTTTGCATCATCGCCGCCGTCCGGACTGGTGGTGCCGCTACCTGCGCCACTTCCACTCGCCGATGGCTGTAGCGCATCGCGCCCTCCATAGGCGATCAATGTCGATCGCCGTGCCTGGTCGGCCAGGTTCTGGCGCGTATTCTGCGTCGCGCCCGCCGGCGCTGCGCCCGGTTGCATGGCAGGAACGATCTGTCCGTCAGGGCCAACGACCTGCGTGCCAGCCGGAGGATTGATGACGGGTGCGTTGGGATCTGCGGCGAGCGCGCCAAGCGGCTTGGGTTTCGCCGCGACGGCATCATACGCGACGGTCTCGCGCGCTGCCAGATCGGGGCGTTTGGCCATCGACTCCGGTTTGCCCATCAGGCTGCCGGCATTGTTGGCGCTAGGCCCCGAGTTGACCCACAAGATGCCGAGAACCATCGCCGTTCCTGCGAAAATCAGGGCGGTATTCCGCTTTGCCGGTGTCATCCCGCCTATCGGATCGATGCCGCGCTCGCGAATGATTTCGTCGCGTTCAGGTGTTGGATCGCCTTGCGGGCGACGAGGGGCCTCGGCCGCAGACTCGTCCATCGCGCTCACTCCTTCGGGTCTTGTATGGTGCGTTCGACATGCGGCGACGCTGTGTTGGTGCCGTGATCGACGCCGTAGGGTGTCGGCGCGAGATTATAGATGCACAGCACCTCCCGATTCCGGCGCAGGCGCAGTTGAGCCGCCACGGCGTGGACGACCACGAACTCGTCCCGGACATCGAATGGGACCAATGTCTCCGAGCCGTCCGGGCGCACGAGATAAATCGCCGGGATTTCATGGTTGCCGGGAAAACGCAGGACCGTGAACTGGCCGTTGTCGGAGATCTCCGACGGCTGAAGATAGCTCGCACCCTGGACCTTGTAGTTCAGATTGCGCGGTCCATCGATGACGCCGTGGTCAAGGGCTCCCCGAACGGCGCTCGCCTGCAATGCTGCGACGCGCTGTGCTTCCTGCGTCGCGCGCATGCGAGCGGCACGATCAGCTTCATCGCGCGGGTAGCGAAACCGAACCTGGAAGAATGTATCGCGGCTCCCGCTGCCGATCGGTCCCCGGCGTGCGGTCAGTTCGAAGGCGTAGTTGCGCAGCTCACCCCCGCGATTGGTCGTGACGATAAGGTTCGTCGGTCCCGCCCGCTCACGGGGCTTCAGGAACAGAATGTGACCGGCAACCGCCACTTCCCAGGAGACGGTGTCGCCGAGCGCGACATGTTCAATCGTCTCGTCGGCGCCGAGCACGACCTGGGTCGCCGTCCGAAATGTGCCGACGATCCGGTAGACCTGGGTCTCCTGATACTCGACGAACTTCACACGTGGATCCGCCGGCCCGCCGCGCGGCGTGTCCTCCGCGAGCGCTGGTGTCGCTAAAATGGCGAGAAGGCCCGCTATGGGAAGAAGGCGGTTCACCGCACCACCTCGGGGTCCGCGCGGTAATTCTCGACCTGGAACCCCAGTGGGTTACGATAGCGGTCGCCCTCCGCCATCGGCGCATTCGTGTACCGGAAGGTGACAGTCGCGATCCAGTCGCTGCTCTGCGTGTCGGTATCGGTCTGGACTGTTCGCGTGAAGCGGACGTTGGCGACATGATCGTTGATGAAGGCGATATTGCGCACGCGGGCCTGGACGACCGCGCTCTTGCCCCACACGATCTGTGGGCTTGCGGCGTTGTTCGAGCTGAAAAACCGGCCCCAGCGTTGCTGCTCGCCTGGTTCGGACAGGATAGTGACGGCCCGGAAATTCTCTTCAGCCGCCGCCGGCAACCAGCTTTCCCGGGTCCGAACATATTGCGCGAGGAAGAATTTCGTGACCGCCTCGTCATAGCGCATCGGCTTCTGGGTGACGGTGGTCTGCACGTCGACGGCGCCCGTCGTCTGATTGACCCGAATGATGTACGGCATGACCGTCTTCAGCGGCGCAAGGCCCGCGAGTGCGAAACCCTCCGCGGTCGCGGCAAGCAGGCCCAGGCCGGCCACCATCCAGGCGATGCGTTCGGACCGTAACGATTTGCGCTGACGGTCCTGGTCCCAGGATCGGGCATGGCTGAAATAGAGTTCGGCGTCTTTGGCCGGCACGCCTTCGGTCTTATTCCGCATGATCAGCAACTTCCATAGGTGCTGGGAGCTGCTCGCGCCGATGTCTTCTCGGACAGGGGGACGGGCGGGGGCGGTGTGCCGCGATCAGCTGGTTGCTTGATCTGTGGCACGGGTGGTGGGGCAGGCGGCGCCACCACTGCGGGGATCGGCGAGCCCGGCAGAACGCTCCCATAGATGTTGACGTCGCGCAGGTGCTTGCCATTGCAGACGGGCAGCTTCTTCGGCCCGGATGCCCCTTGGGCGAGCGTCGGGAGCAGGGCGATGACGACTGCCGATCGTCGGAGCGCACGGACTATCGTGGACGGCCTCGTCATTGGTGTTCCTTCCTCATGCGCGGCTCACCGAACCGCCGCGCTGAGCGGCCCGTTCGAGATTGCGACTGTTGCGAGCGATACGGCGTTGCTGGAACGGTGCCGCCATGGACCCCCACGCAGAGCCGGCGAAGGCGCCGATGCCGGCGGACGCGCCCCCGGCAATGCCGGTCGCGATCGACGGGGCCTGAAAGAAGAAAATCGTTCCCAAGAAAATATAAACGGCGAACAGCACCGCACCCAAGGCGGCGTCTCCAACACCTTCGGATGCGGTAATCGCGGTAGCACCAAGGTCAGTGATCAAGGCCGTGATCGCGATGATCACTGCCATCAGTACAATGAAGTTGAAGGCCTGCCCGAGCCAGCCGTGAAATAGTCTTCGCGTGGTCTCGAAGAGCGAAAGGGCGATGAAGATCGGTCCGAGCGCGATGATGATGGCCAGCGCCACCTTCGCGAAAACGGTGATGGAGAAGCCGATCGCCGCAGATAGTCCTGCAAGCGCTTTAAGACCGAGGCTCAGGACGTACAAAACGAGCTTGTATGGGTTGATATCGCTGTAGGTTGCCGCCTCGGTCTCGATCCTCGCGATAATAACGTCACACTGGCTGAAATAGTCGTCGAACACGTTGCCAACGCTCGTGACGGTATGCCCCGCCAACGCCTGCGAGATCGCATCAGGCATGCCGTGAAACAGGGGATTAGTTACCCACTCCGTGTAGGCGACCGTGGTGGCCGCAACGTAGAGCAAACACAGTTTCACCATTCGGTAGACAAGCTCGCCCCACGGCTCGCTGACGATGCCGCGCATCACCATGTAGCCGAACAGCGCGATATAGATGACCAAACCAAGCGCGAGTGGGCCGCGCACAACCTCGATGACATTGTTCAAGCGCTCGTTGAGGAACATGTCGAGCTTGCCGTCGATGTTGGTGTAGAGAGTGGTGAAGAGCCCGTCGGCCATCTCATCTTTCCATCACGGTCAATGGGCCGGCGACAGCGAGCGCAGCTTTTGATCAAGCGTCTTCACACTCTCTGCGTTCGAGCATTCCTGTGCGTCGCGATGCGTGCCATCTGCGCACGCCTTCAGGACTTCCGCGAGCTCTTGGGGGTGGGCTTTGAGGTAATCCTTTCCGCGCGCAGGGGGTTGGCACGCGACCAGAAATGCCGGGACCAAAAGCGCGAATGCGTTGAAGATGGTTGCCTTCATTGATGTAGGCTCCCAAGCTTTCTTGCTAAGATTTGCTCGCTCTCCTGCTGCGATCGAATCCGCTGCTCCGCCTGCTGCCTCATTGTGAGAGCCTGAAGTTGCACTGCGTCGTTCTGGATATGAGCATTTTCCACGCCGACACGGGCTTGGATATCCATCACGTCCTTCGCGTCTGACGCGGTGTCGAGCGACGAGCGCAGTTCCTCGAGACCCGTCGTCCGCTGCGCGGTGACGCCATACGCTGCCTCGGCAATGGCCGCGTCGCGCGCCGCCATGTCACCATTTCGGGAGATGGAATCGCGGTTCGAGCGCTCGAAAGCCGTCGCATCCGGGCGCAGCTCGGGAAGCTCGATACGGTTGCTGCTACGGATCCGATCTGCGGCGGTCCCAAGGCTGCCGAGGCCCGTGGTGTCGGATGACATGAGGCGCTGAATATCGCGTGCTTCGCTCGGCAAGAGGTGGCGAACGGCATCGGTGTTCAGGGACGAGGCAATCTGATTGACGTTCGTCAGTTTGTTGACGCTGTTGTAGAGCTCGGTTGCCTGCGAAATCTGCTGTTTGCCCTGCTCGATCATCGATAGGGTGTTCTTCACCGTCGAGAGCGTCTGCAGGAAGGTGCTGGAATCATAAACCGGAATGCCTTGCGCGAATGCCGGCATGGACATTGCCAGTCCGCCGACAATCGCCAGCGCTTGAATTACCTTCATGACCTTATCCTTTCCTTCTGCTGGTGGCCCGACGGCGCTCGTGAAAGACGGGCAGCCAGTCGCTGGGATCGTCGCCATGTTCGCGGCGAACCTGATCGAGGATTCCAACGGTTTCGGTGGTGCCCGAGAGGACGGCCAGTTCGTCGGACAGGCCGCCGAGATCGAGTTCCACGACGATGGAATCGTGACCCTGCTTGACCAGGAAGCGCCGGCTTTCGGGGATCAGATCGTTTCTGATGAGCTTGAACTCGGCACGGGTAAGGCCAAGCCCGTCAATGTAATCGACCTCCCGGCCGTGGGGGTTGGGCAAAAGGATCTTGGTGGCGACCTGCTCCATGATGCTATGCGAGATGTCCGAGCGGAGCGCGTCGGCGGGGCTTTGCGTGCCGAAGACCAGAAAGGCGTTCTGCTTGCGGTAGGTTTTCAGGCCATCCTGCGCGAAGGCGCGGAAGGCATCATCGCCCAGCGCCTTCCAGAACTCGTCGATGTCGATTACGAGGCGACGGCCATCGAGCAGGGCATCGATCCGATGGAACATGTACATCATCAGCGGGGTGCGGATCTCGGGATTGTCGAGGAATTCCGTCATGTCGAAACCGATGAACCTGGCCTCGAGCGTCAACTCGTCCCGGTCATTGTCGAACACCCAGCCAAGCGCTCCGCCGCGCGACCATTTCTCAAGCCGCGCGCCGATACCTTCCGGATCGCGCTGCCCGAGCAACTGCCGGAGCGCGAGGATGGACCGCTCCTCCGGGGGAAGGCGTCCGATCGAGAGGATGCCCTCGTCAATCATCCGCTCCTGCGTGACGCCGAGTTGGCTCCCTGCGGGCGTTACGAGATGGCGGATCAGCCTGCCGAGGAAGACGATGTTGCCCGGGCTCTGCTCGAGCGCGCGGAGCGGTGCGAAGCCGGTCGGCACGCCGTTGCGCAGCGCCAGATACGTGCCACCGGATGAGCGCACATAGATCTCAGCGCCTCGGTCTTTATCGATGAAGATCTGCTGCGCGCCGGTTTTCTCGAGTTGCGCCATAAGGAAATTCTGGACGACAGTCTTGCCGCCTCCCGACGGACCGATGATCAGCGTATGACCGAGATCGTTCACATGAAAATTGAAGTAGAAAGGGGACTGAGCCGCGGTCTTCATCAACGCGATCGCAGCGCCCCAATGGTTGCCCTCCGCCTTGCCGGCAGGAAAGGTGTGGAAGGGGGAGAGGGCGGCGAAATTGCGTGACGTGATCGCCGCCGGCCGCGCACGCCACGCAAAGTTACCCGGAAGCTGCGACCAGAAAGCGGCTTCCAGCGCCGGGCCTTCCCGCGCCGAGACCAGACCGGCATCGGCAAGCGCTGCCCGCGCCGTTGAGAGATTCTCGGCCAGGCGTTTCTGATTTTCACCGAAGACCGCGAGCGAGAAATGATGCTCGCCCAGGACAAAGCGATTGCTCTGCAGATCGTCGGCCGCGTCCGCCAACTCAAGCGCCTGACTTGCAGCGGCATCCTCGGTCGATGCCATCTGGTTCTGGCGCCGCCGCAGGCGCTCGGAGGCCCGCGCCTTGCCCATGAACGCAAAGGACTGCGTGACGACGAACGCGAAGTCCTGGCTGAGCAGCGCGTTCATCTGGCCGGGTCGCGTCATGGCCGGATATTCGCGGATACCGAACAGACCGACGAAGCGGCTCGTATCATGCGCGCGCACCTCGACCGTCTCGCGGCCGAAGATCACGCGTTCCCCATAGATGGCGGAACCGAGATGGCCGCGGACCAGCGGCACTCTGCTGGCGCGGCCCATCATTACCAGCTCGAGCACCTCGAGCGGTTGGGAGAACATCAGGCCGTTATGCTCGTAGAGGTGCAGACGCCGAGGCCGGCAGCGTGCGAGGAGCTTCTCGATATCGCGCGCCTTATCCTCGAAGCGTGCGAGCTCATCCTCGTCCACCTCGGTCCCTTCCTTGCGTGCCGACGCCAGACGGCGAAGCAGCACGCCGGTGCGGTCGGCCGATCCCACGGACGGGCGCATGATCAGGGTGAGGTACAGTTCGTTGACAAACATCCGCTTGGCGGTGACGCGCGCACGATATTTTGCATCGAGGTCGGCCGCAAAAGCCGAGCGGAACTCGCCTTCGGGATAGTCCGTGATCGGCCGGCGAACGATGTGGGTCCAGATCGCGAGGCGGTCGTCGGCAATATTGCGCAGCGTACCGTTGAGCTTCTCGTGCCAGTCATTGAGATGGACAGGGTCGGCGGTTTCAAACGCCATGCCTTCGAGCTTGAACATCATCATGAGGTCGCGCCCATCGAGCGCGATGACGTTCTCGTCGATATGGCGCGCATAGGGCAGGTAACGCGCCGGGTCGGCCTCTTGTTTGAGGATCCGCCATGGCGTGCGGGCTGTCGCTCCGCTCAATGCGCTGGCCCGGCTAGCCACGTGCGAAGCCCGGGCGCTTCGCCCCGTCGATCGGCAGGGGAGAGTAGGAGCTGCCTCCCCACCAGCCGCGGTTGCGGCAGCGCGCCTTGGTCGTCGTCCAAAGCCACAACAGTCGAAACGCGTTGGCGTCGTGCCGGACAATGAGTCGGGCAATCGCCAGAAACGCACCGGCCAATGCGAAAGCGTAGAGCGGGTTGCCGGTGATGATGAGGGTCAGGCACGCTGCCAGCGCGATCGGCAGCGATGCCTCGATCGGTACGCCCAACCACATCGTTGGTCGGGTCACGGCCAGGAAGAGCGTCTCTTCCCTAAGCTTTTCGTCATCCATCGCGGCGCACTCACGCGCCGCCGGTGATGGTATCGACGATCCACTGCGCGCTGAACACGATGAAGATACCCACGATGACCGTCACGAGGAGACCGAGGCTGGCACGGCCGGTGAAAAACATGAAACCGACGATAACGACCGCGATCACCGCGATCGTCTTTGCAAATGTCCCGGTCAGCCAGGTCTTGATATTCTCGGCCATCGACGTGACGCCATCGGCCGCCTGGGCATGCGCGGGGTCGCTCAGTAGCATCGAAACCAGTATGGCGGTGGCGACGAGCGCCAGCGTCTGGACGAAAGCGCGGCGACGTGGCGGGAGCCAGATCGATATGGTCGAGGCGGAGATTGTCATTCGGTCGGTCCTTCTCTCGATGGCGGTGTCCCGTCGCCAAACACCATCATCGAGGCGGTTTGGGCGCGTGCGGAAATGTCCCAGGACTGCGGCGCTTTCACCGCCGCCTGCACAATGCGAGGCTCCTGGATTGGCGTTTCGGATGCGGGTATTGGAGTGGTGGACCTGGCCGAGCCTGCGCCGGCTGGCGCTAATCCCCTGATCGCGGGAATAATGACCGCAGAGCTCGCATAGACTCTCGCCACATAGCCGTTGCCGAAGCCACGGGCCTGGCTTCCGGTATTGTACATCGAGAGAGCAACGGAGATCGCGCGATCGGACGAACCCTGGGTGCGCGCCGCGTCAAGAAAGTTGCTCGACAGGACCCGTGCTGCGGCGGCGAGATTGCGACAGGGATTGAATGTGTCCTCGACCGAAAGGCCCAGCCACCGAAGATTGGCGCTGTTGATCTGCCCGAGGCCGAGGTCGATATTATATCCCTTGGCGATCAACGACCGGGCGATCCGGGCGGCGGCGGCAGGCGTCGCGGGTATTTCGGGTCGGACGCCGCGGGCGTTTACACCGATGGCCAATGTGTCGAACTTGCTTTCGGCATGCACGACGGAAAGCAGTGTTTCCGGCGCGACCGAAGGGGCGCATTGTTGCGCGAGGGCGACGACGCTGGCCAGTTGCAGGATCATTGTGATCCCATTTCGGCTGAGTCCGGAACCGGCGTCAGGCGCTCGATATTGGCCAGCGAAAAGGTTTGTTGCCGCCCATCGGCAAACGTCATCACGACACGGCGGCGGGTGGCGGAGTCGCGGTCGTAAACTCTCGTCTTCGCGACACCGCCGCCGCTACAGCCGGGAAAGGAGCCACCGGTCGCCAGCTTTTGCCAAAGCTTGGTCATCGGGGGGATGCACGCGCCATATTGCGTCGCACCGCCCGGATTTGAGAGGCAAAGCAGAACCTGGCAGCCAAGGTCGTTGGCTCGCGCCGGAACCGTCTGGACGGACATCACGACGAACGGCACGGCAAGGACAAAGCGCAGGCGCTGCATCTGATTTCTCCGCTTTTCAGCGCCGCTGCATTAAAAATGCGCCGACCACTCTCCGTTGAAAATCACCTTTCTTTTGAACCCGGCGCGGCATTATCGAGCAATCCCCCCACCAAGGGGGAGTGCGCCGATCAGATTTCGTTCGATGCGGCGCGCAACCGGCGCTGACCTTCCAGGAATTCCTCAAGCGCTGCCGCTTGATCTGGACGTAACGCATCGATCGCGCCGACATGGTCGAGACGCTCGTCCCCAAGCAGAATAGATGGGCATCGCCCTTCGTAATTCCCCAGATTGGGTCTGTGCTGCTGATAGCCGATCAGTGCGGCCAGGCTGGGTGCGAACGAGCGCGCCACGTCTGGCGGATACACCAGCCATTGATTTTCATACGGCTTCAGCCACCCTAGGCAGTAGCTTACGATCATGCCCTGACGCACATCGGATGACTGGTTGCCGCCGGCGCCGTGAAGCGTCGAGCCGAGAAAGACAATCGCAGATCCCGGGCTGCATTCCACGGCAACCGGCTTCTCGGGAGGCTCCGGATTCAGCGCATTTACGGCGTGACTGTTCGGCCAGATCAGGGTCGTCCCATTGTCAGCCCGATAGTCGGTGAACGGCCACATCACGTTGATCAGATATTCGATTTCTCCGGTCTGGCCGCGCCACATATCCTGATCCCGGTGTGGAAATTGCGGCAGGGCACCCGGGTGCAGTTCAAGTGCCTGGGCGAGATTGAGCTGGATCGTGTCACACCACGGGCCGAGTACCGCCTGCGCCATCTCAATGATCTGCGGGTGCTGGATGAACGCCGGCGCATGTCGGGATCGCTTGAGCAGACTCCCGAACCGCTTGGTGCGAGCACCAAAATCCGCCTTCACAAAACGGCGTTGCCTCAAAATGAGGAGCAAGATCTGCGGCCAACAGACCGACGTCGCGCACTGGCATCAGGTTCGGCACAACGCAAAAACCCTCCGCCAACAATGTGTCGCAGAGCGAATGATGCGGCTCAGATCCGAGCGTCGCGGATGCTAATTTCGTCGCCATATCATGATCTCCCAGTTCTCAGGCAGCCGCGCGATCGAGATCCATCAGCTGGATCGGCGTGAAGATGCCGGATTGGCGCAGCAGGCCCGGTGTCGCCGGCGAAATATCTATCCGCATCGCAGACAGGCCGCGGTCGGCGTTGCTCGGCATCCCGAGCGGAAGGCATTGCCAACCAAATGCGAGAATCTGCTGAAACCACGCCCACTCAGCAACGCCGGTATATGTCGTGATGCCGTGCAAAGGGCATGTTCGACCAGAGCGGACACGAGACGATTGCGCGTCGCAAGTCGCTCGCGAGCCTTCAGCCGACGCGCCAAGCAAAAGCGTGTAATCTCGAGGACCGTCGGCCCTGCTGGCGGGATATCGTCACACAGGTGGGGGAAAATTGTGTCGAGGATGTGCGGTCGGTCGGTCCGAAGCAGACGGGCAGATCCGCAATGCTCGCCTGTCCCGTCGGTCACGACAATATAGGTCGCTTCGTCGTCATCGAACTGGTCGATTTCATATCGACCGGCGAGGACAGGAATGTCCCAGCCAAGCAGATCAACAAAGACTCGCTTGCGTTCCTCAAACATCGAGCGAAACAGGCGGTCACTCAATGCCTGTTCAATACCATTACCAATAACAACCATAACGCACCTCCTCGTGAGAGGCCGTCAATCGAGCAGTTTGTAATGAGCCGCGTTATCCCCAGAACTGGGGAGATCAGCGCCGGAGAATGTCAGTGAAGCTGATGGCTCCGTCGAACAGCGCCCGGATGGCGAGCATCGTTCGCTTTGTCACACCGTAACGGTCGCGGGCGTCTTTCACATGCTGGGTTACCGTTTCAACCCCGACGCCAAGGATCCTGGCGATCTCCCAATCGGTCTTTCCCCGCGCGACAAGCGCTACGCATTCTGTTTGCCGATCGGTGAGCTGTGGGGCGGGCGGGATGGGCGCGATGCCCGATCGGGCTATCTTGCGGGCGGCCTCGAATGCAAAACTGCCCACGAGCTGGACCAGCGGCAATTGCGCATCCTCCAGTTCCTCCCCGGTGCGCATAGCAAAAGAGCATGATCCGTTCGCCTCGCCGGGGATATGGGCGGGGATTGTAAATCCGTCGCCGAGGCCGGCTGTGCGAGCGGCAGCGAGTACGGCGTGATCGCGCGGGTTCAACGTGATCAGCGTTGCTACCTTCGACCAGGCGAAGCCGACGGTCGTTGTGTGGCTGGCGCGATGTATCGGGTCGGCCGCATACAGCCGACCCTCTTCGAACGCATCGACCCAATCTCGAGGATAGCTGACGAGACGAACGATTGTGCTGCTAGGGTTCAGTAAGTCGACGTGATGCACGAGAGCAAAATATCGAAAGCCCATCGCTGCCGTGATTTCTTCGACAGCCTGCATGAGAGCATGGGGGGTGGTAGCGGCACGGGCAACGGTGCAGAATGCCTGCACTTCGGCAAGGGTGATCATGAACCGCCGATCTGCTTGCGCTACACGAGAGCCTCAATATTGAGATGGCCGTCGCGAACAGCGCGAAGCACCAGCTGCGTTCGGCGCCGGACGCCATAACGGCGGCGCGCGCCTTCGACATATTCGTGGACCGTATCGCGGCTCAGCCCCAGAATCTGGCCAATTTCCCAGTCGCTTTTCCCTTGTGCCACGAGGTCAAGGCAGTCGATCTGGCGAGGGCTGAGAGCTATCGGCATGTTTGCCAGTTCATCGGGACCCAGAAGGCTACGCGCCCGGTCGAACGCGACCGTGCCAACCAAACGGGCCGAAAGAAGGTCCGGGCTTGAAATCATCTCATCGCCTTGGCGTGCCACCGTGAACATCGCGTCGGGCTCGTCGCGCATCCTGATCGGCATGGTGAACCCAGCTGCCAGTCCGTGCGCGCGGCCCCGCTCCAGGATTGATAGCTGGCGCGCGTTGGGCGCGATGTAGTCCCCGATCTGATCCCAGGTGAGCCCGGAGACGGTCTTGGCACAGGCGGCGTGGACCGGATCCTCCATATAGAGGCGCGCATCCATCACCTCCTCGATCCAGCGCACCGGGTAGGTGGTTATGAGGAGAGCTTTGCGGGTGGTCCGTTTCAGATCGACATTATGCACCAATGCGAACCAGCGGAACCCGAACTGACGCACGATCGCATCGAGCATGGATTTGAGTTGGTCGAGGGTCGTCGCCTGCCGGCATTCTGCTTCGAACGCAGTGATGTCACCCAGGCGACCGGCATCTTTCAAACTTCCCATAATGCGAACGGCTCGCATTTCGACGGCGGCTTAGTCCAGCCACCATTCGGCAAAGCCATTGAAAAACAAGACCGGGTGCCGCCAATGTCCGACTCCCCGCAAGAAATGCACAGCTCGTCTTCAGCGGGCTTCGCCTGGTGCTATAAGGAAAGGGCGCGCGTGACACTTTACCCTCGGGCAAAGTGTCACAGCCGACAAAATGATGAAATCTGCGGCAAAGGGGGATTCACTTCACCCCCTATATGTGCTTGATTCAATCCTGTTATGTTGCACGCTCCGATCATTGGCGACGGCCGCCCGCAACTGGATATGCCCTGCTTGCTGGAGATGCTTGCGCGGTCCTCGTCTCGACCGCGCTATGCTTTCATGGTGCTCAACCTGATTGCACAGGTTTCCCGATCCGACGGCAGCGCGGGGCCGTTGGTGGCCAAGGGCGGCGGCCTCATTCCCTTGCGTGACTGGCTTTGTGATGCGCTCACCCCGATGGGGCAGCGTGACCCCCGGCGCGTTGCCCTGGAAGAGCGGATACGCAGCGATCTGGCACTGTCAGGCGCATTGCCGGCCAACGTCGATCAGGCCACGGCAATCGTTGACGACGCCATCCGTGAGCAAGTGCGGGCGTCGGGAAAAACGAATGTGAGCCGGGCAGTATCTGAACTCGTGCGCGCTGGCTTGCTCAAGCGGCACTATCAGGGCTATTGTGTCGATCATCATAATCGCGGTGCGCAGCGCCAAGCCGTCTATGTTCTGGCAGGGTGCGCGCGTGGTCTGATCGGCGGCCGCCAGGAGCAGCCGAGAGCGGTTCCAAGGCAGGCAGAACTGGCGTTCTAATCACCCCAGAACTGGCCAAATTTAACATAACAATTATTATCAATCTTTAATTTCCCGGCCCTGTCAATTCGGCTCTCAGCGCTTCAGGCAGGCAATGATCGCCGAAACGACGGCCGCAGTTTCGGCAATGTCGCGGACCTTCACCGTATCCACGCCGATTTCCGCAGCTGGATAGTCGTTGCCGCCAGGGTAAATCGCATCGCCGAGGAAGAGCATACCCGCCAGCGGCACGCCGCTTTCCTTGCTCAGGCGCTTCAGCCCATAGCCCTTGTCGACGCCGGCACGGGTGACATCGATCGACGTGGTGCCGCCCAGGTTGATCGAAAGGCCGGGCAGCGCCGCCCGTAGCGACTTCTGAATCTCGGTCCGCTTGGCGCGATCGGGGTCCCATCCCTCTTTTGCTTCCAGTGGCGCGTCCTGCCCGAGGCCGGAAAAGGTAATCTGGCTGCCCCTATCCTCGATCCGTTCTCCCCAAATGCGCTCGTCGGCAAGCCCGGCTTCCGACAGCGCATGTTCGAAGGCTGCGCTAATGCTCGCCTTCTCCGCGGCGTCGAACAGCTCAGCATAGATCGCGCGCCACGCACCATCGACGAAGCGATAGAGCTTCGTGCCAGTGGTCGGCATCAGCCACAGCCGCTCGCGCGCGGCGTCAGCCGGCAAGCGCGAGGCGACCTGCCGGTCGAATTGCGGCCAGTCCCCGCCCGAGATCACCGCGACATCGACCACGGCCAGTAGGCGGGCGAGCGTCGCCGCAATCTCGGCCGACAAGGGCCGCTTGCTCTCCGCAAGCGTCCCGTCGAGGTCAAATACGATCAGCCATTTCAAGACGCGGTGCCCTCCCCGTCGCGGTTGCGGAGATCATTGTGGAGGGCGGTCGCGGCGATCGCCGCATGGCCCATCGCGACGCTGATCTGATCGAGCGACATGACGATATCGCCCGCCGCATATGCCCTTCGTCGACCACGACGACGCGGCGGTGATATCGCGCAAGGTAGATCGCCGCCGTGAGGCCCCCGGGACCGCCGCCGACGATCAGGGCATCGTAGCGATCCGCCATCATGCCGCTTGCTTCGCCGGATCGCGATAGGCGAGCAGCCGCAGCGCATTGAACACGACCAGCAGCGTCGATCCTTCGTGCATAGCGACCGCCGGGCCGATGCCCAGCCCCAGGATCGTCGCGGGCACGAGGAACGCGACGACGCCGAGGCTGACGAACACATTCTGCCGGATGATGCCGCGGGTGTGGCGGCTTAGCCCCACCGCGAACGGCAGGTGTGCGAGATCGTCGGCCATCAGCGCGACGTCGGCCGTCTCCAGCGCCACATCCGAGCCCGCAGCGCCCATCGCGATGCCGACCGTGGCGCTCGCCATCGCCGGCGCATCGTTGACGCCATCCCCGACCATCGCGACCTTGTCTTCGCCGGCGAGCTTCTTGATCGCGGCAACCTTATCTTCCGGCATCAGGTCGCCCCATGCCTCGTCGAGGCCGACATCCCTGGCGATGGCGTCAGCGACCTTCTGATGATCGCCCGAGATCATGATCATCCGGCTGATACCCATCTCGCGCAGTCGCTTAAGCGCGACCTTGGCGGCTTCGCGCGGCGTGTCCATCAGCCCGATCGCGCCGATGTCCTTGTCGCCCTTACGGACGACCATCGTGGTACGCCCATTGTCGCGCAGCGTCGCGATCGCCTCCATTGCAGCGGCGTTCAGCGTGGGGATACCCTCCACGCCGAACATCTCGGCCTTGCCGATCCACACCGTCTCGCCATCGACGGTCGCGGTGACGCCGCGCCCGGTCAGGCTCTTGAGATCGGTCGCGGTTGGCAGCTCCCGCCCACCCAGGCGCTCGCGACCATCCTTGACGATCGCCTGTGCCAGCGGGTGATCGCTCAAGCCCTCGACCGCAATGGCGAGCGCCAACAGATCCTCTTCGCTCGCCCCCTCAACGGGGACGACATCGGTGATGCGGGGTCGCCCTTCTGTCAGCGTCCCCGTCTTGTCGAACGCGATTGCCTTCAGCGAGCCGAGGTTTTCAAGCGGTGCGCCGCCCTTCACCAACACGCCGCCGCGTGCCGCCCGCGCAACCCCGGACAGGACCGCGCTTGGGGTGGCGATCGCCAGCGCGCACGGGCTGGCGGCGACCAGCACTGCCATCGCGCGATAGAAGCTATCGCGGAACGGCTCGTCGACCACGACCCACGCGAACAGCAGGATGAACGAGAGGGCCAGCACCGCTGGCACGAAGACGCGCTCAAACTGATCGGTGAACCGCTGCGTGGGCGACTTCTGCGTCTCCGCTTCGCTCACCATCTTCACGACCTTGGCGAGCGCGCTTTCGTTGGAACGCCGTGTCACCTCAATCTCGATCGCGGCGCCGCCGTTGATCGTGCCGGCGAACACCCGCGACGTCGCCTCGACCGCATCGGGCTTCGCGCGCGCCGCCTCGACATCGGCAACCGGTTCCTTGTCGACCGGGATGCTCTCGCCGGTGACGGGGGCCTGGTTGATCGCGCTAGACCCCTTGATGACGAAGCCGTCGGCGGGCAGGCGTTCATTCGGACGAACGATCACAACGTCGCCGACCACCAGCTCCTCGACCGGAATCTCCTTCGTCTGTCCGTCGCGGCGCACCGTCGCCTTGTCGGGCGCGAGCTCAGCCAGCGCCTCGATCGCGCGCTTGGCGCGACCCATCGCATAATGCTCGAGCGCATGGCCGAGGCTGAACAGGAACAGCAGCAGCGCGCCTTCAGCAAAGGCACCGAGCGCCGCGGCGCCGGCGGCAGCGACGAGCATCAGCGTATCGATCTCGAATTTCTTGAGCTTCAGATTGTCGATCGCCTCGCGCAGCGTGAAGAAGCCGCCGAACACGTAGGCGCCGACATAAAAGGCGGTCGGAAGCCAGTCGGGGGCGCCCGCAACCAGCTTCTCGATGGCGAATCCCACTGCCAGCAGCGCGCCGCAGGCGAGCGCGAAGATCAGCTCGGTATTGGGGCCGAGGAAATTGGCGTGGGCGTGATCGTGGCCATCGCCCGGTCCGTGCTTTTCCGCGCCTTCGGCATGGCCGTCAGGCCCGTGATTGTGCCGGGCATGGTCGCCAGCGCCGTGATCGTGTCCCGCATGGTCGTCGGCATGATCGGAGCCGGTCCGCTTCCCCGGCTTGACCTTGAGCTTGCCCAGCGCCGCAACGATCGCGGCCTCGTCGACGCGCTCCCTGTCATATTCGACGCGGACACTGCCGGAGGCGCTGGCGTGGGCCTGCAGCACGCCGGGCACTTTGCACAGGGTTTCGCCGACGGTGCGGGCGCGGCGTTCGTGCCCGATCCCTTCGACCTGCCATGTCGCATGGCCGTATCGCCCACTGATCTCGGCGCCCGCCGCCCGCACCATCTCGCGCACGCGTGACAGCGGCAGCGCTTCGCCGTCGAAATGGATGCACAGCTTTGCCGGTGTGTCGCCATCGGCGGGCAGGACGTGCGCGCGCTCGACGCCGGGTTTGGCGCTCAACGTCGAGACGAGGCGCCCGACACAGGCATCGGCCGCATCGGGAACCTCCGGCAGCAGGACGGGGATATCGAGTTCGAGCTTTTCGGTCATCACGCCGTCTCCGCATTGGTCTTGGTTTCTGCCTGCGCATCACGCAGGATTTCGATGCCGCCCTTGATCGCGATCAGAGCGGTAGCCAGGCCCACCAGCAGATCGGGCCAATTCGTACCAAGCCAAAGCACCAGCGCGCCCGCGATCAGGATGCCGCCGTTGGAGATGAAGTCGTTGAAACTGAACGTGGTTGCAGCACGCAGGTTCACATCGGGCTGCTTGAGCTTCTGGAGCAGGCGCAGGCAGACATAGTTCACGACGCCGGCGATGGCCGACATCACCATCATCGCCGGGCCGATCGGATCGCTGCCCTGGACATAGCGGCGGCCGACGTCGATCAGGATGCCGACGGCGAAGATCAGCAGCATGACGCCCGACACGGTTGCGGCCCGCGTCTTCCACGTCGGCCCGTGGCTGAGCGCAATAAGGCTCAGCGCATAGACCGCGGTGTCCGACAGGTTGTCGACGCCGTTGGCAATGAGTGCGCTGGAATCGCCGATCAGGCCCGTCACGAAGAAGCCGGCGGCGATCGCCGCGTTGAGCAGCAGCACGATCCAGAGTGTGCGCCGCTCAGCCGAGACCTTTGCGTCCGGTGAAGCCGTCATGCCATGATTTCCTCGATCAGCAGGAGGACGAGGAAGCCGACAAAGAACATTGCGCTGATAAGCGGCGAGTCCGGTTTCTCGTGCGCTTCGACCAGCAGCTCTTCGGTGACGAGATAGAGCAGCGCCATCAGGCCGAAGCTCAGGAAGCCGGTGATCCATATCGGCGGCAGCAAGGCCACCGGCTGCGCGATCAGCGCGCCAATCGGCACCAGCACCGCCAGCGCGCAGGTCAGGCCGATCGCTTTGACCTTGCGATACCGACCTGCCAGATCATTGGTGAGGGTCAGGGCCAGGAACAACACTTCGAGCGTGAGCGCGACGGCCAACAGCGTGCCCGCCTTCTCGCCGGCAATGAAGGCGAGGCCGAGAACCAGTCCATCTATCGCCAGATCGAGCCCGATCGCGGCGAGAAGCGCGACAGGTCCCTGAAACCGGCTTTCAGCCGCTTTCAGGCCGAGCATCACGGCGACGCCCAGCGCCCCGCCGATCAGCGTCGCGGTCGGAGAACCGCCGTGCATCACCAGCGGCAGGATCTCCGTCGCAGCGGCGGCGAACACCACGCCGGCCGCGAGATGCTGCATGGCCGCGACCAGCTTTTCACCAGGCGTGCGCCATCCGGCGACCAGCGCGCCGATCATGATCGCGATCATGGGGATCAGGGCGAATTTGAGCGCTGCCATCGTCAGCGCCCCCCTGTGCCGAGAGAGTTGGTCACAAGCTCGTTGCCTTCCTGCACAGAACCGGACGCTTGTCCGCTTCCTCGATTTTGATGTCGTTGCCCGAGAAGGTCGCGCTCATCGTGTCGCCGACATATTGCAGCCCGGGTGCCGGCGCGGTCAGGACGATCGGCGCCGCGTTCGCATCGCGGCGCAGCTCGAGCGCCAGGCCCTCATTCTTGAAGTCGACAAGGAGCGGGCGATTGTCGTCGCACCGATAGGGGTGACGTCCGGGGGTTCCACTTCCGTCCCCGCTGTCGCTCGCGTGGATTTCCTGTTCGGTCGGCGGTGCCTTACGAGGCTGTTCGGTACAGCCCGATAACGCCAGCACGGCGCTGATGCTCGCGATCCCAATCCGCAATGGCGTCATGCGTGCCTCCGGGAAAATCATGATACTCATCCAAGCCATTGCGCAGCTCCGACGACGACGGCGATCATGACCATGACGCCCACGAGCAACAGCTTTTCCTGCCGCGGATCGGCGACGTTGCGGATGCGCGTTGCGACCTGCCAGGCAGGGCGCATCTGGACACGCCAAGACCCGGACGCGATCCGGTCCAATTCGGTATCCGAAAGCTGGAAAAACGACTTCACGTCGCCCCGAGAGCGTCCCGTGAGACCCGTCACCCGAAAAACCGGGTCGGCAAACGCCAGGTCAAAGGCACTTGGTTTGCCTGCCATCGGTGCGACGTCGTCGCCCAATGCCCATGACGGACGTAGAAGCGTGATAAGCTGATTTGGGTCTCGTTCGAGCAAAGAAGCCCAGCGTACCAAGCGCGAACGACGGTCGTCGTTCGAAAGCGCAGTCATGGGCCTTGAATGTCCACCGCTTTTTGGCCGGCGGCATTTCACAAGCGAACTTGAGAGACGATTGCGCTTCATTCCCGGTCAGCCGGCTCGAGGTGATCTTGGGAGGCGCGCTTCAGCGGATGGGAAAAGTGCAATGTCAGGAAGGTCGTCAGACTGAGAACCACCGCGATGTCATAGAGACCGTAGCCGACAGCGGCGCCCAGTGCGCCGGTCGACCACAGGCTTGCAGCGGTCGCGGTCCCTGACGCTTTCCCGCGATACTTCAATATGGCGCCGCCGCCGATGAAGCCGACGCCGGTGATCAATCCTTCGAGCAAGCGTGCTTGGGCAGGAGACGTGCGTCCGAGAATGGCGATGCCGACGAGCACGAACCCGCAACTGGCGATGGCGACCAGCGGGAAAGTGCGAATGCCAGCGCTGCGTTCGTCTTTCTCCCGGTCCCAGCCAACCGGAAGCGCAAGCGCATAGGCCAGCGCGAGACTGACGACATGGGAAAGAGTCTCTCCCCAATATGGCAGCGTCATCATGCGGCCGAACCTTTGCCTTGGCCGCCTGCCACACTGTCCGCTGCATCTTGATAAGCGAGCACCCTCTTGCAGGCCAGCGCGCGCGCACCGGGGCGCTTGAGTGTGATCTGGTCGCCGCCTGAGATCGACACGTTGAGGTTCCGACCGACATAGGTCCGCCCGCTTGCCGGCGATGTTACGCGTTCCGGAGCGGCGTTCGGTCGGGTCTTGATGTCGAGGGTCAGGCCATCGCCGAGGAAGTCGACATCGAGGCGCGAACCATCAGGACAGGCATAGAAATGCTCGCCGATAAAGTTGGGCAGCTCGCGATCACGCGACGCTTCAGCCTCGCTCTTGTTAGTGGCTGGCGAGCAGCCGAACAGGCCCGGCGCCAAAGCAAGCCCGGTTGCGAGTATGATCCCCCGAACCGGGCCGCTCCCAAGGCACCGAGCCGCCATTTCCCCGACTTTCCATAATCTGTCGCCATGGGCGCAGGGGGCACGCCCATGGCGCGGGCCGTTCCCACACGGACTTCCGAAGGACTCGTTGTGTGGCGGCCGATCCATAGCAGTCAGTCGAACAATTCGCTCAGGAAGCCCTTGCGGCGACCCTTATGCCCCCGCTCGTAGCCGTGCTTTCCGCCATGATCGCCATGGCCGCGATCATCGGATACACCGAGGCGAACGCCGCTCAACGGCCGCGCGCTGTCATCGCCGGCGCTGCGCTCGATAATCTTGTCGAGTTCGCCGCGATCGAGCCAGACGCCACGACACTGCGGGCAATAGTCGATCTCAATGCTCTGCCGCTCGCTCATGACGAGATCGACGCGGCACGTCGGGCATAGCAGCCCTGCGGAGGGACGGTTGTCTACCATGATGGATTCCCTTCTTTAGAATGCTGGCCCGTTAGTCGTTCGCGGCACCGCGAGGCGGCGGTGGTTTGATGGGGCGCCGATGATGCCGCGTGGACCGCCCTGGCAGTCGCGATTGCCGGCGCAGGAGGGCGAGAAACGCCGCATCCTGCACCCGCATTGTCCGCCGCAGACCCTTGCGCATCATGCGGCCGGCCAAGCCGCCGATAATGCCACGACATTCGACCGAATGGTGAATGCAGACACCGTTCGCGATCGGCTCGATCTCGTAGCGTTCGTCGAAGGTGAGGAAGCCCTTTACGCCCATCTGCCACCCGATGAGCTGGGGCTTGGTCAGGCGGTTGATGACCATTTGCGTCGTCATCTTCCGGTCGCCTTTGAAGAGCAGCCAGGTGACGTCCATTTCGGCACCGCGTTCGGCATCGCCCGTGATGCGATAGATCGGATGCCACCGCGCGAAGCCCCTCAGATCGGAAATCAGCGACCAAACCCGCAACGCAGACATATTGAACTCGAAACTTGTCTCTTCCTTCATGGCTGCCTGTCCTGTCCGGCCAAGGCGCGGCGAAACCGGAGGCCGCGCAGAGGCGGCCCCCTCCCCGATTGGACGGGGGATTGATGGGAGCTGGTGGGGCGTCGAGGGCTTGCATGGCGCAAGCCCTCTTGCTTGCCGGGCCGCGGTTCATCGTCTTAGGCGTCCAGCGTCTTGCTGGCCTTGCCACCAATGACCTCGACCGCCTCAAGCGTCATCAGCCCGATGTCGGGGACATCGCTCAGGGCAGACACGAACGCGCGCAAAGCATCCTCGAAATCGACGATTTCGATCACCACTGCCCGATCACTCTCAAGCACATGGCGTCGGTGGACGTGCGCCGATGCCCCGAAGCCTATCAGCGCCTCAAGCACCGTCAGGCCCGCCATCTTACGATCACGCGCCAGCGAGGCGACATATTCGAAGACCTTGCGATCGCCGATATACGCCGCTTCATCCGTATAGATGCGCAGCAGTTTCCGGGCCGGTTCTCCCATCATGCTTCTCCTTTCAGGGGGGCGGGTTCCTGGCCATGCGGCGTGTTCGCCTCTTGCTCATTTTCACGATCGGTCCGCCCGAGGATCACTTTCGCGATCGCCGGCAGCACCAGCAGTGTCAGGATGGTGGCGGCCACGAGACCACCGATCACGGTGACGGCAAGCGGCTTCTGCACCTCGGCACCGGTGCCATGGGCGAGCGCCATAGGCACGAAGCCGATCGCGGGCACGAACCCGGTCATGATGACCGCCCGCATCTTCTCCGCCATGCCATGGCGGATCGCCTCCGCCACCGGCAGTCCCGCTTCGATGCGTTCCCGGATCGCGGACATCACTACGAGGCCGTTCAGCACCGCCACGCCTGCAAGACAGATGAATCCGACCGCCGCCGACACCGAAAAGTTGATGCCGGTCAGCAGCAGGGTGAACACGCCGCCCGCCAGACCAAGTGGCACCGCCAAAAACACCGATGCTGCCCTGCCGAAGCCGCCGAGTGCCATGTAAAGCAGCCCGAAGATGACCAGGAAGCACAGTGGCACCACGATCGATAGGCGCTTCGATGCTGCGGCCAAATTCTCGAACTGACCGCCCCATTCGAGGTAGTAACCGGCAGGCAACTTGACCTGTGCGATCTTTGCCTGCGCTTCCTGGACGAATGAACCCGCATCGCGGCCGCCGAGATTGACCTGGACGACCACACGACGCTTGCCGTTCTCCCGGCTGATCTGGTTCAGACCTTCCGTCAGCCGGATTTGCGCTACTTGCGCAAGCGGCACCTGGGCACGCGGCCGTCCCTCGACTTCCGGCAGCAGCACCGGCAGCGTCCGGATTTCGTCAAGGTTCGCGCGCGTGGCCTCAGGCACGCGCACGGTGACATCGAACCGCCGATCGCCCTCATAGACGAGCCCCGATTCACGGCCGCCGAGCCCTGCCGCAACCGTGTCCGCGACGTCGCGCACCGTAAGACCCAACCGCGCTATCGCCGCGCGGTCGAGCCTTACATCAAGCGCCGGCGCACCACCGACCTGCTCGGCCTTGACGCTCGCCGCACCGGGTACGGTCTGAAGCACCCGCACCATCTCGTTGGCGGTCAGCGCCATCTTGTCGAGATCGTCGCCGTAGAGCTTGATCGCGACATCGCCGCGGACACCGGCGATTAGTTCGTTGAAGCGGAGCTGGATCGGCTGGCTGACCTCGTAGAGATTTCCGAGGAGCCCTTTGGTCGCTTTCTCAATCTTCGCGACCACGTCGGCTTTAGTCGTACCCTCGGCCCACTCTTCCTTCTCCTTCAGAATCACGAAGCCGTCGGATACGTTCGGCGGCATCGGGTCGCTGGCTACTTCCGCCGTGCCGGTCTTGGAAAACATCAAGGCGACTTCAGGAATCTTCATCACCGCCTCCTCGACCTTGCGTTCCATCGCCAGCGACTGATCGAGGCTGACCGAGGGCACGCGAGTCGATGCAAAGGCGAGATTCTTCTCGTCGAGCTGCGGAATGAACTCCGATCCCAGCAAGCCAAATGCGGGAATTGCCGCCAGGAAGAAGGCTAACCCCCCCAGGATGAACGGCCACGGGCGTCCGATCGCCTTGTCCAGCAAAGGCAAGTAGCGGTCCTTAGACTTCCGAATCAGCCACACGTCCTTTTCCGCGACTTTTCCGCGAATCATGATCGCCACCAGCGCCGGGACCAGCGTGATCGCCAGCACAAACGCTGCTACGAGTGCCAGCATGATCGTGATCGCCATCGGCGAGAACGTTTTGCCTTCGGTGCCGGTGAAAGTGAGCAGCGGCGCGAACGCGAGCAGGATGATGGCCTGGCCAAAGACGGTCGGCTTGATCATCTCCTGCGAGGCCCGCATCGTCTCCTCCAGCCGTTCTCGCAAAGAGAGCAGACGCCCTTCATGTTCCTGTCGATGCGCCAATCTGGCGAGGCAGTTTTCGATGATGATGACCGCGCCGTCGACGATCAAACCGAAGTCGAGCGCGCCCAGGCTCATCAGGTTTCCGGGGACTTTGAAGGCGTTCATCCCCATCGCCATCATCAGAAACGAGAACGGAATCACCAGTGTCGCGATAATCGCCGCGCGCCAATTGCCGAGCAGCAGAAACAACGACGCCGCAACGAGGATTGCGCCTTCGGTGAGGTTGCGCTGCACCGTAGCCACCGTGGCCCCAACCAACGCCGCGCGGTTCAGCACAACCTTCACCTCGATACCCGGCGGCAGCGTCTTTGCTACCTGATCGAGCTTGGCAGTTGCCGACTCAGCTACGACGCGGCTGTTCTGGCCGATCAACATCAGCACAGTGCCAATGACCGCCTCCCGGCCGTTCATGCTGCCGGCACCCGTCCGCAAATCGCCACCAACGCGAACGTTCGCGATCTGGCCGATGGTAATCGGCGTTCCGCCTCGTGTTGCCGCGACCGCGTTGCGGATTTCATCAACGGTTCGCACACGTGAGTCGACGCGCACGAGATAGGCTTCGCCGCCGCGGTTATAGTAATTCGCGCCGACCGCAAGATTGGCGTTTTCGAGAGCCTGGCCGAGCTCGCTGTACGATACACCGAAACTGGCGAGCTTTGTCGGATCCGGCTCGACCACGAAGGTCTTGGCATAGCCGCCAATCGAATCGACCCCGGCAATGCCTTTAACCGACCGCAGTTGAGGGCCGATAATCCAATCCTGAACGGTGCGCAGATAGCTCGCTTTGGCCACCGCATCGGTCAGCCGCTCTCCTTCGGGTGTCAGATAGCTGCCGTCAGGCTGCCAGCCGGGTTGGCCGGCGACTTTTTTGGCGCCCCTCCCGTCCGGGTTGGCATAATCAACCGTGTACATGACGATTTCGCCTAGGCCGGTCGACACCGGTCCAACCTGCGGCTGCACGCCGTCGGGCAGGTTTTCTGTTGCTTGGCGCAGCCGTTCACCGACCTGCTGACGCGCAAAATAGAGATCGGTATCGTCAGTGAAGATCGCGCTGACCTGGCTGAAGCCGTTACGCGAGATAGAGCGCGTCGTTTCCAGGCCGGGGATGCCGGCGAGCGCGATTTCAACCGGGTAGGTTACGAGTTTCTCGATCTCGACCGGCGAGAGCCGCGGGTCGACCGTGTTGATCTGAACCTGTTTTGTGGTGATATCGGGCACCGCGTCGATCGGCAGCTTGGAGAGCTGCCACACGCCGAGACCGGCGATGACGAGGAACAAGGCAAGGACCGTCCAGCGGGCGCGGACGGAGAGCGCCATAAGGTTGGCTATCATGGCTTATTCTTCCTCGCCCGCGCCCTTGCCGAGTTCGGCCTTGAGCAGGAATGCGTTCTTGGTTGCGACCTGGCTGCCGCCAACGAGACCTTTCAGGATCTCGACGCGACCGTTGCTACGCTGTCCGATCGTGACATTCTGAGCGCGGAAGCCCTGCGCGGTCCGCACGAACACGATGTCGCGCCCTTCGAGCGTCTGCACAGCATCCTCCGGCACCACGATCGCATTGGACGCGCCGCCACGGCTCGGCAGCAATCGCACGCGCACCGCGAGACCCGGCTGAAGCGTGCCGGGCACATCGAGGACGGCGGTCGCTGAGCGCGTGTCGTTGGCAAGTCCTGGCGTGACGGCACGCACCTTTGCCTCAACTGTCCGGCCGTCAGGCAGCTCGATAATCGCTCGATCACCTGGCGAGAGCCGTTGCGCGTCAGTGGGTCCGACCGAAGCCTCTATTTGAATCTTCGACGCATCCGCGACGCGCATCAGCTCGGTCTCGGGCTGGACGAACGCGCCTAGGCTGACATTCTCCGAGGTGACACGGCCCGAAATCGGGCTCGACACCAGCACACCGCGACCGTCCGATGTCACGCGGGCCGCGCCTGCCGCCACGCTGGCGCGGCGCGCTTCTGCGGCGGCCGATGCGGCTTCCGCTTCGGCCTGTTCCAGCTCGACCCGCGCCGAGACTTTCTGACGGAACAGATATTGCTCGCGGGCGAGCGCCTTTTGCGCAAGCGTCGATTTGGCAGCGGCAGCAGTGCGATCGGCGGCAAACTGCGCCGCGTCCCGGCTTTCGACGACGGCGAGCGTTTCGCCGGCGCGCACGGGATCGCCGAGCCGCTTCATCAGCCGCGTCACCGCGCCGGCTGCGCGGGCGGTCACGATAGCTTCGCCTTGCGGCGATGCGCTCACCGTGGCCTGCGCGACGATTTCCGCGCCGAGCCCGCCGGGATTGATCGTCTCTGTGGCGATGCCGGCCTGCTGGACCGCCTGCGCAGTCATCGTCACCGTGTCAGGGGTCTTTTCCTCTTCCGCAGGGGCAGCGGCGTTGCCGCTCGCCGCTTCGGTCGCGGCAGGGTCGCTCGCAGTCCAGCGGGCTATCCCGAAGCCGCCAAGTGCGGCGACGATCGCGACAGCCGCCGCACCGCCAAGAAGGCGCTTATCGTTCATCAT